>JBEDHM010000259.1:0-4569 GCA_041174105.1 Cyanobacteriota bacterium
GGTGTCATCGCCGTGGATCACGCCGCCGATCGGCGCCCCAGCCTCCAGGCGGGCAGGGGCCTCAGACGACGGGCGGAGCTCCAACCAAGCCGGTTGCCAACGCCCCATCCCCCACCCAGCCAGAGCAGCCAACGCCACCACCAGGGGGTAGGGCCACTGCAGCAGGCTGAAGGCCGCAAAAGCCAGCACCGCCACCAGCACCAGGGCCGGGGTGTGCAGGGTGCGGCGGCCGATGCGCCAAGCCGCCTGCACCACGATCGCCAGCACGGCCGGTTTGAGGGCCCAAAACACAGCAGCCAGCAGGGGCGCCTGGCCCCACAGCACATAGATCGTGGAAAGGGTGATCAACACGATCACCGAGGGCAGCAAAAACAGGACCCCGGCGATCAGTCCCCCGGCCACACCGTGCATCAACCAGCCCAGGTAGGTGGCCAACTGGATGGCTTCTGGCCCGGGCAACACCATGCAGTAGTTGAGGGCGTGCAGATAGCGCTGCTCCGAGAGCCATCGACGACGCTCCACCAGCTCCTGGTGCATCAGGGCGATTTGCCCGGCCGGCCCGCCAAAACTGATCCACCCCAGCTGGAACCAATAACGGGATGCCTCAGCGAGAGAGACCGACGGGTTCACCGATCAAGCCATGGCGATGGAGGTGTCCAGCATCCCAGCCGGATGCTGTGCTTTCGATCACAAGGGGAGCAGCTCAGGCACAGCCCGCTCCACGATCTCGCCATTCACCAGCAGCAGGCTTTCCCCTGGCGCCAGGGCCCGCCACTGCTCATCGGTGGTGAGGGGCTCAGTACTCACGAGCGTGACCACATCGTTTTCCGTAGTGACCTCGGCAAAATCCACGGTGAGATCCACATCCGCCAGGGTGGCCTTGGCAAAGGGAGCACGGCGAGTAATCACGTGCAACTTGGTGCCGCCATAGGCGTAGAGCCAGTGGCCATTACTGATCAGGCAGTTGAAAATGCCCTGGCCCGCCAGATGGGCGGAGCAGCGGTTGAGTAAGCCAAACAGCTCAGAGGCCGCCGATGGCGAAGGGTCCCTGGGGCCAAGGTCGAGCGCCGGTTCGTGACGCTGGAGGGTGTTCAAGATCCAGCAAAACGCCGCTTCGCTGTCGGTATTGCCGATGGGCCGGTAGGGATCGCCCGAAGGGATCGGGCCTTTGATGTCACCGTTGTGGGCAAACACCCAGTCCTGGCCTTGCCATTGGCGCTGGAAGGGATGGCAGTTCTCCAGCGACACCACCCCCTGGGTGGCTTTGCGGATATGGGCCAGGGAATAGAGGGCCTTGAGATCGTGGTCGGCCACCTGGGCCGCCAACGGCGAGAAGGCCGCCGGGCTCTCCTCGCGAATCACCTGCAAACCGCCGCCCTGGGGATCAAAGCTGGCCAAACCCCAGCCATCGGCATGCTCCCCGGTGGCTCCACCACGGCGCACCAGGCCGCGAAAGGAAAACCGCATGTCGGTTGGGGTATTGGCGCTGAGGGCCAGCAGTTCACACATCAGCCGAAAGCGAGATCGCGCGATGGACCACAGAACAAAGCCAGGGCACGGAGCTATACCCAAGCTGGGAGGTGGGAAATAACGCTAGCCTGGTCCGACCCTGAGCGGCGGACTTGGTTTTTAGCGCCAAAACAGAATATGGATTGGTTGCCTTGATCGAAATCGCCGCCAAATACGGCACAGGCGGCGTAACGCAGGGCGCAGAGATTGCGGCTCGCCAGGCCATCCCCGATCGCTATCTCGAGCAGCTCCTCACCAGCCTGCGCCGCGGCGGCATTCTTCACAGCATTCGGGGTCCCAAAGGTGGCTACCAGCTGGCCCGGCCACCAGCAGAAATCAGCGTGGCTGAGGTGGTGTCCTGCCT
Organism: Cyanobacteriota bacterium; assembly: GCA_041174105.1. GTDB lineage: Bacteria > Cyanobacteriota > Cyanobacteriia > PCC-6307 > Cyanobiaceae > Cyanobium_A. The sequence goes on from JBEDHM010000259.1 coordinate 1,874, forward strand.
CGATGGGAGCCAACGGGCGACCCCACAAACGCGGCGTCAAAGCCTGGAATTCGAGGCCCTGCAGGACCTCAACCAACAACTCAACGCCGCCAGGCAAGCCCTACTGGAGAACACGACCTTGGCAACGCTGATCGCCCAACGCGACAGCAAAGCCAGGGATTCAGCGATGTATTTCATCTGAGCCCAGCCCCTCCCCAGGAGTCACGACCAGGCCCTAACCCACATTTCCCGATGCGCATACCGTAGTAATCTGGACGGATTCGCTGCCGAGGCCATGGCATCGCTGCTCGCATCCCTCAGCAATCCCGCCAGCCAGATCACCCTGTTGATCCTTGCCGGAGCCATCGTTCTGTTTGTCACGGGCTGGATCGCTCCTGAAATCACAGGGCTCCTGGCCGCCGGCCTGCTGATCACCACAGGCGTCCTGAAGCCCGCCGAGGCAGTTGAGGGATTTGGAAGCCCAGCCCTGGTGACGCTGATGTGCCTGTTTGCCCTTTCATCAGGGCTTTTTCGGTCAGGTGCGCTTGATCGCCTCAGGGCCTTCATTGGCTCGGATGCGATCCGCAGCCCCAAGCGCATGATTTTCCTGCTGTGGGCCCTCAGGCCAATCCTGGCCTTCATCCCTAATACGCCGATCGTGGCGACGCTGTTGCCCATCGTCAAAAACTGTTGCCAACGACGGGGCATTGCACCATCCAAAGTGTAACTACCCCTGTCCTTTGGAACCGTGCTCGGGGGCACGATCACCCTGTTGGGCAGCTCGGTAAACTTATTGGCTAGCGATGTAAGCCAAAAACTGGGCTACGGAGGATTTGGCCTCTTCAGCTTCAGCGCGATTGGCATCGGAATATGGCTCATTGGTGGGCTCGTGATGATGATTTTGGCCGATCGATCACTGCCAGATCGCGGCCGCGATGACGATAACTTGGTTGCCTCACTCAGCAACAGCGGCTACCTCACAGAGGTACAAATACCAGCAGGTTCGGAGCTAGTCGGACAATCAATCCATGGGAGTCGTCTGCAGCGCAGATTTGATGTTGACGTTCTTGAACTCCACCGAGATCACGAACGCTTCATACCCCCGCTGGCTGATCGCACCCTCAACATTGGCGATCGACTCGTGCTGCGCTGCTCACGGGAAGACTTGCTGAGGCTGCAACAAGATCACACCGTGAGCATGAGTGTCAAAACGGATGCCACCGCCGTTGCAGACCATCAGAACGATCAGCGCACCGTGGAGGTGCTCCTGCCATCAGGCTCCAGCATCACCGGCGAAAGCCTGAGGAATCTCCGTTTTCGCCAGCGATACAACGTCACCGTTCTCGCCCTGCGACGAGGGAACGACGTTGTGAGGGAGCGCCTAGGCCGAATTGCTCTGAAGGAAGGCGATGTGCTGTTGCTACAAGGCCCAAAAGATTCAATTCGGGGTTTACAGGAAAATAACGATCTAGTTGTATTCGAAGAACTCGAGAAAGACTTACCTACGGTGAGCAAAAAAGGGATTGCCATCGTCATCATGGCCTTCGTGATCTTGCTGCCGGCGTTCAAGCTGATTCCACTAGTGGCAGCGGTACTGATTGGCACGGTCGCCATGGTTGCAACAGGGTGCATCCATCCAGGAGAACTTCAACGCACCATTCGACTCGATGTCATTTTGCTGCTGGGGTCCCTTGCCAGCTTCAGTGTGGCCATGGAGAAAACAGGCCTAGCCGCCACCCTGGCCACGAGCCTGATCCGAGGTCTTCACAACTGGCCCATCTATTGGGCCCTAGCCACAGTGTTCCTCTTTGCCACCCTCATCACTGAAGTGATGAGCAATGCTGCAACTGTGGCGATGTTGATTCCGATTGCTGGCCAACTGGCTACTGGCTTGGGATCGCCTCCCATGGCCTTTATCTATGCCGTTCTGTTTGGATCAAGCCAATGCTTCTTAAGCCCGGTTGGCTATCAAACCAACCTGATGGTTTTTGGACCCGGACGTTACCGATTCCTTGATATTTCACGCTATGGACTCCCCCTCACCCTGACCATGACCCTGGCGGTTCCATTCCTCATTTGCCGTTGGTTTGGCCTCTGAGGCATCACCAACTAATCCCATCAAAAAAACCCCTGGGTAATCCAGGGGTTTTGAATGAGAGCCTTAGGGCTCAGATCACTTGTTGGGCTGGGGCGTGGTGCGCAGATAGGGGCGGATTTCGGTGACGCCTTTGCTGAATTTGGCGCGAGCATCCTCGGTGGAAATCGAAGGCACCACCACCACATCATCTCCATCCTTCCAGTTCACCGGAGTGGCCACGGAGTGGTGGTCGGTGAGTTGGAGGGAATCAATCACCCGCAGGATTTCGTCGAAGTTGCGGCCGGTGCTGGCGGGATAGGTGATCTGCAAACGCAGCTTTTTGTTGGGGTCGATGATGAACACCGAACGCACCGTGAGGTTGTTGAGGGCATTGGGGTGAATAAGGCCGTAGAGGTCACTCACCTTCTTGTCGCCATCGGCCAGGATCGGGTAATCAACCGTGGTGTTCTGGGTTTCGTTGATGTCGGGGATCCAGCCCTTGTGGCTCTCCGCCGTATCCACGCTCAGAGCAAGCGTTTTCACATTGCGCTTCTCCCATTCGCTGCGCAGCTTGGCCACCTCACCCAGCTCGGTGGTGCAGACCGGCGTGAAGTCGGCCGGATGCGAAAACAACACCACC
>JBEDHM010000260.1:0-2708 GCA_041174105.1 Cyanobacteriota bacterium
CCCATGGCCCTGGCCACCAGCAGTTCCAAAGAGGCCGTGGCCCTTAAGGCCGGCCCGCACCCTTGGCTTGCGGCGATCAACGTCCGGGTCCATGGCGACGACCCTGAGCTCAAGGCGGGCAAGCCAGCACCCGATGTGTTCCTGCTGGCGGCCCAGCGTCTGGGGGTCGATCCCCAGCGCTGTTGGGCATTTGAAGATTCCCCTGCCGGGGCCCAGGCCGCCTTGGGCGCCGGCTGTGAGGTGTGGGTGGTACCGCCTGGCGATCTCAGCCCCACGGAACACCAACGGGTGTATCCCGGGGTGAGGAGGTTTTTGAGCAGCCTCGATGAGGTGCAGCTCTGATCAGTAGAGCCGGCTCAGCACAAAATCGGGCAAACCCCTGAGGGCGCTCCGGGGCTCGGATGGGGGGAGCCAATCGAGGGCCGAGGCTGCATCGCGGGCAAAGCCCTCGGCCAAGGCGCGGGAACGGGGGATGGCCTCACAACCCCTGACCAGATCCAGGGCCTGCTCCAGATCACCGTCCTCGCTGAACTCCCTTTCGATCAAACCCGCCAAAGCAGGCCGTTCCTCCAGGGCATAGAGGGCAGGGGCCGTGAGGTAGCCGGAAGCCAAATCACTGGCGGCCGGCTTGCCGAGTTGTTGGTCGCTGCCGGTGAAATCGAGGATGTCGTCGACCACCTGGAAGGCCAAGCCGAGCTGGCGACCAAAACGGTAGAGATCGTCGAGCTTGGATGCCTCAAGGCCGCTGAGCACCCCGGCGGCGCGGGCGCTATTGGCAATCAGCGAGGCCGTTTTGCAATAGCTCTTTTCGAGATAGGTCTCGAAGCTTTGGCCAGTGTCGTAGCGGAACAGGCCCTGGCGGACCTCCCCATCGGCCAAATCCATGATCACGCGCGAGAGCAGTTTCACCACCTCAAGATCATCGAGATTGGCAAGGTGCCAACTGGCCTGGGCAAACAAAAAATCGCCAGCCAACACCGCAACCCGGTGGTTGAAGCGGCTGTGAACGGTATCCACCCCGCGGCGGGTGGCGGCCCCATCCACCACGTCGTCGTGGACCAACGAGGCGGTGTGAATCATCTCGGTGATCTCGGCCAGGCGCCGATGGCGCGCACCGAGTTCACCATCGACGGCGATCGCCCGGGAGAGCAACAGCACGATGCCGGGGCGAAGGCGCTTGCCCCCCGCTGCAAACAGGTGCTCAGCGGCGGCCTGAAGAATCGGATGGCCAGCCCCAATCAGGCTGCGCAAATCGGCCAGCAGGGCATCCAAATCAGCCTCCACGGGCTGGAGCAGCTCTGCAACCGTTGCCACAACACCTCCGCTGTGCACGGATCCTAGAAGGCGTGATCGTTGGATCGCAGGTCCACCTGTTCCACCGTGGGGCGATGACCCAGCCAGCGGCTGGCGCCGTCGGCAAAGGTGTCGGCGCAGCCCGTGACACACAGGCGCGAGCGCTGCTGCGGCGGAATCACAGCGGCCAAGGCCAAATCCGCTTCGGGAGCATCGCCCAGGCTGGCCAGTAGGGGGCCCAACCGCTGCACCGCCGCTTCAGCCGGATCAATCAGTTGCACCCCATCCGGTAGCAACTCCGCCAGTAGGGGGCGCAGCATCGGGTAGTGGGTACAGCCGAGCACCACCGTGTCCACCTCGGCGGCCAGCAAGGGGGCCACGTACGCCTCGGCCGCAGCGCGCAGCTCGGGCGATTGCAGCGCTCCGGCCTCGATCAACGGCACAAAGGCCGGGCAACCCACCTCCACCACCTGGGCCTGGGGACGACTGGCCTGAATGGTGCGGCGGTAGGCGCCACTGGCGGCCGTTGCCGGCGTCGCAAGCACCCCCACCCGGTCACTGCCGATCTGGGCTGCCACGCTGTCGATCAGGCCCACCACCGGCACACCGGCCTCTGCCACCGCCACATCCAAGGCCAACGCATTGGAGGTGTTGCAGGCCATCACCAGCACCCCCACGCCCTGGCCGCGCAGCCAATGCACCACCTCGGCAGCAATGGCCCGAATGTCGTCCACCGTGCGTTGGCCGTAGGGGACCCGGGCCGTATCGCCCAGGTAGAGGCAGCGGGTGTGGGGATAGTGGCCATGCACCTGGCGCAGCACGGTGAGGCCGCCGAGGCCGCTATCAAACAAGCCCACCAACAAACTCATGGCCGACCCTGCAGAAAATTGAGCACGCCCGCCGCCAAGGCCATCGCCATGCGGCGACGGTACGTCGGGTCGGCCAATCGGGGCGCATCCAACGTGCCAGTGACAAAGCCCATCTCCACCAAGGTGGACGGCATCACGGTGCGGCGGATCACGAAAAAGCGGGCCGTGCGCACGCCCCGATCCGGGCTTCCCGGCGAAATGGCCAACATTTGCTGCTGCAGGGCCGCCGCCAGGGAGCGTGAAGGGGCGCCAGCCCCTTCGAAATAGAACGACTCAATGCCATTCACCTCCGGGCGATCCAGGCTCAGGGCATTGGCATGCACGCTCACGAAGGCATCGGCGCGGCTGTTGTTGGCCAGGGAGACCCGGGGGGGCAAATCCACGTCCACCTCACTGGTGCGGGTCATCAGCACTTGAACGCCGCGCGCCTGCAACAGCCGGGCCAGCTGCAAACAGACATCCAAAACCACATCGGTCTCCCGCAACCCCCCGATCCCCACGGCTCCAGGGTCGGGTCCGCCATGGCCTGGATCAATCACCACCTTG
>JBEDHM010000261.1:0-11355 GCA_041174105.1 Cyanobacteriota bacterium
GCCCCGGGAGGCTCAACGGCGTGAGTGCAAGCGTGGTGGTGGTACTACCAGATCGCAAACGGCTGCATCAACTGCGGGATCGCCTTGGCGAGCACCAACCGCCGATGAGCCAGCTGGTGGCGATCGGGGAAGGGGAAACCCCCATCACCGAGGTGGAGCGCCTCAATCCCGCGGCTGCCCGGAGGAATCGTCAACGCAGCATGGCCCGCTGGTTGATTCCCTTTGGCTTCATCGCCGGGCTCACCTTCACCTACATCACCGACCTCGACACCTTTGCCTTCTTTGGGGCCTGGAGCCAGCACCTGATTGGGGGGCTGCTCGGCCTGGGATCGGGCTGGATGGGCAGCTTTGCCGCCGCGGCCAGCGTGCGTTCAGAAGAAGACGACCGAATCCGCAGCCTGCGTAACCGCCTGGAGGAGGGCAACTGGCTGTTGCTGGTGGAAACCCCCTTCGGCGTGGAGATGCCCTGGATCACCCTCCAACAGGCCAAACCCAAGGCCGTGGTGCGGTTGACGGACTGACGCATGCTCCCGCTTGAAGACCTGCTGGAGGGCAGTCAGCACCGGCCTGAGCTCACCGCAATCCTCCACTGCGCAGAACGGGCCCTGCGCACCTGGGAGCCCTGCTGGAGTGGTTTTGTGGACGGGGCCGTGCGCGAGGAGGCGCAGAGCCGCCTAGGGGTCCTGGCCGAACTGGCGATCCACAGCGCGGGGGGCTTCCCCGGCGCCGAGCGGCGGCGCCTGCTACTGCAACGCCAGGACGCTGCAGTGGCGCCCGAGGAGATCGCCCATGGGCTGATGGGCCTGGAGCTGAGTGGCAATTTCCTGTTTGACCCCTACACCCCGGTCGATTTCCGCCAAGGCCTGATCACAACCGGCGGCGCCGATCCTGAGGGGCTCGGGGATTGCTGGCTGCGGGGCGATCGGGGCGCCCAGATCGTGGCCACCACGGCTTGCGCCCAGGCGCTCGATGGCCGCACGGCCCAGGTGGGCCGGGTGGAGATCCAGCTGGTGGCCCGCCCGCTGGTGGAGCTGCAGCTGCCGGCGCTGCGCCAACCAAAACGGATCAGCTGTGTGGAGGCGTCCCTACGGCTGGATGCCCTGGCCTCGGCCGGATTTGGGCTGTCCCGCAGCCGCATGGCCGAGCGCATCCGCCAGGGCGAGCTCTCCATCAACTGGCAAACCGTGGCAAGCCCCAGCCGCGAACTGACCGCCGGCGATCGGGTGCAATGGAGCGGGCGGGGCGAACTGTGCGTTGAGGAAGTGAGCCTCACCAAACGCGAGCGCTGGCGAATCCAATTGCTGCGCCTTTAGCCAGCAGAAATCTGGGGAAGACGTGCGCTGCTAGGTTGCTCGTGCTCTTGATTGGGAGCCCCAGTTCCAAGCTGGGCGATTAGCTCAGAGGTAGAGCACTACCTTGACACGGTAGGAGTCACTGGTTCGATTCCAGTATCGCCCATTTAGCCCTTTTCATTGTTCGGAATTAAGCTTGCTATGGCAGCCGCGGCAAGGGATCTGAGCGCGGCGAACCCCAGCAATGCCAAGCCGCTCAGTGTGGTGATTGGCCTCGGCCGATCGGGAATTGGTGCCGCCAAACTGCTGCACGCGCAAGGCCATTCGGTGCTGCTGCTCGAAAGCCAAACCAGCCCCGAACTGGAACGCAAAGCGCAAGGGCTCAGGTCCTTGGGCATCGCCGTGGAACTCGGCACCCCCCTCAAGCCCGAGCCGTTCACGGCCCTTGCCCAACAACCCCAGCAGGTGATCGTGAGCCCCGGCATTCGCTGGGACGATCCCACCCTGGTGGAACTGCGGCGGCGGGGCCTAAGGGTCAGGGGTGAACTGGGCCCCGCCTGGGATGCCTCGATGGCCGTTCCCTGGATCGGCATCACGGGCACCAATGGCAAAACCACCGTCACCTATCTGGTGGGACACCTGCTCGCCAGTGCGGGCCTGGATGCCCCGATGGGCGGCAACGTGGGCTTCTCGGCCGCCGAACTGGTGCACGAGCGCTGCCGGCCTGGGCAGCCCAAGCCCAACTGGCTGGTGGTGGAACTGAGCAGTTATCAGATCGAGGCGTCCCCGGAGGTGGCTCCCCGCATCGGCATCTGGACCACCCTCACCCCAGACCACCTGGAGCGTCACGGCACCCTCGACCAATACCGCGCGATTAAGCGCAGCCTGCTCACGCGCAGCGAGGTGCGCATCCTCAATGCCGACGACCCCGACCTCCGCAGCCATGCCAGCAGCTGGGATCACGCCATCTGGGTGACGGCAGGCAGCCGCCAGGAGCTACCCGCCACGATCCAACCATCGCTGTGGATCGAAGCCGGTCGGGTGATGGTGCTGGGACCGGATGGACCGCAAGAGCTGATGGCGGCCGATGCCCTGGCCATGCCCGGGGCCCACAACCGCCAAAACATGCTGATGGCCGCGGCAGCTGGTCTCCAGGCCGGACTCAGCGGCAGCCAGATGGAGCAGGCCTTCCGCAACTTTGGCGGCGTGCCCCACCGGCTGGAGCGCATCCGCGAGCACCAGGGGATCACCTATTTCAACGACAGCAAGGCCACCAACTACGACGCGGCCGAAGTCGCCCTCAAAGCCCTCGACGGCCCCCTGGTGGTGCTGGCAGGTGGCGCTTCCAAACAGGGCGATGCCAGCGGCTGGATCGCAGGCCTCAAGCAGCAAGCGAAGGCGGTGGTGCTCTACGGAGCTGCCCAGCAGGCGTTTGCCGAGCTCCTTCGCCAAGGGGGCTACCCCGGTGCCGTGCACTGCTGCGATGGGTTGGGCGAGGCGGTACCGCTGGCCGCCGAGCTGGCGGCGGGGTTGTCCTGCGGCGCCGTGCTGCTATCACCTGCCTGCGCGAGCTTCGACCAATACAGCGATTTCGAAGCCCGCGGCGAGCATTTCAGGGGCCTGGTGCAGGCCCTCTAGGGGCTCAGCTCCGATGGCCGGCCAACTGCAAGTAGCCGGCTGCCCCGATGCAGATCGCCAGGGGGCCGGTGGCAAACAGGCCCACGCCACAGGCCAGAAAACCCACGGCGCTGATGGCCACGATCACCAGCAGCAGCACGGCCACATCAAACCAATGGGGCGTGACCAGGGCCCGCGCCCCGGCCATGGCATCGAGAAACGACACCCGCTGATCAATCAGTAGGAAAGCCGAAAACCAGTAGGCCACACTCAGATAAATGCCCGGGATCCCGAAGGCCAGCAATCCCAGCAAGATGGCGATCGCTGCAAACACATGCAGCCCCAACAGGTTGAAGACTTGCTGGGTTTCGCTAAACAATTGGCCGAATTTGAAGGTTTGGCCCTTGGCAGCCAGCAGCGCCCCGGTGAGCAGGGCCACATTGCCGACCAAATGGACCACCACCTGAAGCAACAGCAGCAGGGCATAGGCAATCCCCTGCAGCACATGCGGGCCTGGTTCGGCCAGCTTCACCACCACGGCTTGGGCGCCGAGCGAGACCACCGCGGCAACGATCGTATAGAGGACGGCGAATCCCACCAACACCAGGGCATTGCGGGAAAATCCCCGCCAGCCCGTCTGAATGATTGCTCCGTACTGCATGGCTCGACTGAAGGGGAGGTAGCACGAGAAGGCCTCATCGGCAGTGTCGGCATCGCCCTGGGGTCTGTCAACGCAGCCGCACCGATTTGCAACCGATGGGAAACAGCGATGGCGCCAGCCTTAGCATCGCCGCTCCTGCCCCACAAACGGCATCCCGCCATGGCCTTTTGGTTGATGAAAAGCGAGCCCGACGTCTACGGGATTGACCATCTCCAGGCCGAAGGCTCCACCTTGTGGGATGGCATTCGTAATTACCAGGCCCGCAACTTCATGCGCAGCATGACCGTTGGCGACCAGGCCTTTTTTTACCACTCCAACACCAAACCACCGGGGATTGTGGGCTTGATGGAAGTGATCGAAACCGGCCTCACCGATCCCAGCCAATTTGATCCCAAATCCAAGTATTTCGACCCAGCCTCCAAGCCGGAGCAACCGCGTTGGGATTGCGTGCGCCTGCAGTTTGTGCGCCAGTTCTCCAACTTCTTGAGCCTGGATGCCCTGAAAGAGCACTTCAGTGCCGATGAACTCGGCGTTGTGAGGCGGGGCAATCGCCTGTCGATCCTGCCGGTGCCCGAAGCCTCCGCCCAGAAACTCTTGACCCTGCTGGGCCAGCCATGACCCTGCTCAGGCCCATCAGCGGCGAACCGATCGCCATTCGCCAGGCCTTGGAGCGCGGTTGGGCAGCCTTTGCCAGCTGCCCTTGGGTGCTGATGGGGTTCACCTTGGTGGGCGGCGGAGCCAATCTGCTCAGCCAGGTGCTCTATCGCTACGAGAGCCACCGGGTCCTGGGCCTTTTTAACCATCCCGATCCGGGGGCCATCGCGCTGACCGCCGCCGCTTGGCTGGCCTATGCCCTCAGCAGCCTCTGGCTCGTGGTGGGGCTCATGCGGGGGGCCGAGATGGCCCTGGCCCGCCAGCAGCCCAGCTTGGCCGACCTGGTGAGGCTGGACGGCAAGGCCATGGTCCGCTGCTTTGGCACCCTGCTGTTGATCCTGGTGGTGAACGCCCTGATCGTGCGCCTGGCCCAGGCCAGTGCCTGGTTGCTCACCCTGATCCAACCGTGGCTAGCCCCCTTGCCCCTGGTGGCGGGGGTGGCCGTGGCGATCTATCTGGCCGCCGATCAGATTCTCTGCCTACCGCTCACCCTGATCGGCCAATGCAACCCAGTGGCAGCCTTTCGCAGCGGCCGGGCGGCGATTGACCCCCACTGGCTGCAGGCCTTGGGATTGACCCTGGTGATCCTGTTGATCCTGCTGGCGGGCTTTTTGGTGCTGCCGGTGGGACTGCTGGCGGCCCTACCAATCAGCCTGTGCACCTTGGCGGCCGCCTATCAGCAATTGTTTGGCTCTTGAAAGCTGGTCTGCGTTGGGAAGAGGTTGGCCAGGTAGTAACGGGTCACCGCCCGATCCTGGAGGCCGTTCTGCACCAGAAAGCCGGCCAGGGCCGCTTGCACCAGCCGGTACTGATCCCAGTTGGGATGGCGCTCAATGAAGCCCCGCATCGAGGTCAACAGGGCCTCAGGCACCACAGCCGTCAGGCTCACCACCCCTTCGGAATTGGCCCCATCCAGCTCTGGAGCGGTGGGGATGGGGCAAGTGGCCATGCGTGCCTCGCTGATCTGGGAACAGTTCCCCACACAGGCCGGCTGGCGTCAACAACGCGGTTACAGGGCTCAAAACCAGCGATTGCACGGTGAGAATGCAAGCCTCCCGAGGGATTTGGGACGGCTAAGGCCGTTCGGGCCGGCGCTGCTAATCAGCACGGCTGCTTTGTCAAGCCAGTGCAACACCAGGCGACGCATTCTCCGCAACCCCCAGTGCCCTCCATCCCTTCCAACAGCTGGGCTGGGGAAAACCTGGGCAAAACGGGGGCTCAGCTGGGGGGAAATCGGGCCCGGCCAAAGCGATCAGACTTGCTGATCACTGGCCAGTTTCCTGGCCTGTCTCAGATTGGGCCCGGCTCAGATGAAGGGGGCTCCAGCGGCAGCGCCCACCGGCCAAGGGCCGCTGCGAAAGCCCTGCTGGCCGCCGGATCCCAGGAGCCCTCCAGCCCCCTCTGGGACCCCTCAGGCGTGAGCACAAAGCGCAACTGCCAGCGGTCGCCTTCGCCCTCCAGTTCGAGCCACAGCCCGCCCTGATCGAGCTCGAGGGTGATCGCCTCCTCGGCCATCAGCTGATCAGCCAGGGCCGCCCGCTGGGCCACCACCTGGGCGATGCCCTGCTGCAGGGCCCTGGCCTCGCTGGCTGTGAGCTCCGCCGCCCAGCCAGCACCCCCAATCAACACAACAAAGGGGTGGCGGGCTGGATCCACCAGCAACCGCCACCCCTCGCCCTCATGCACCTGCATCTCGGGAGACCTTCAGCCTCTGGACCCATGAGCCAGAAGGCCAATCAGCCGGGCAGCAGATCGGGCTGATCCTGTTCATCGCTCAATTCGATGATGGCCCGTTGCACAGGCTTGATCATCGAATCGTCGAGAAGGCCATCAAAATCATCAAAGCGGCGCTGCTTGGCGCGAAAGGCAATGCGAACAGTGGTGAGGTAGCGGTTGCTGGAATAACGAATCAAGCTCTCGGCCCGCTGGGCCAATTCCTTGGGGCTCACCTCAAGACCGCTCTGCATGGAACCACAATCACTGTCTTCACCCTAGGGCAAGGGGGCATGGCCCATCACAACCCACTCCCCATGACAACCCACACCCTGTGACCACCATGGGGGGCACGCTGGCCATCGACCTGGGGAGCAGCACCACCGTGGTGGCCTACCAGGCAGGTCCCGGGGCGTGCGAGCTGTTGGCCCTGCCGCCCTACAGCCTCGATGAGCCCGTGGTGGTGCCCAGCCTGCTCTGGTTGAGCCCTGGGGCCCCTGCCGGCACCAAGCCCCTGATTGGTCGCCAGGTGCTCGAGGCCGGGCTGGCGCAGCGCGACGAGCCGGCCCTGCGGCGGGATTTCAAGCGCCAAATTGGCGCAGGCGGCCCTAGCGGCCGCGCCGCAGAGCAGGCAGGCGCTTGGCTGCTGGAGAGCCTTTGGCAGGCCTTACCCAGCGGCCTTGCCCCCCAGCGGTTGGTGCTCACCGCCCCGATCGACAGTTACCGGCCCTACCGCCAATGGCTGGTTGGGGCCTGCCAGCAGTTGGCGGTGCCCGAGGTGGCCCTGGTGGATGAACCCACCGCCGCCGCGATTGGCGCCGGCCTGGCCCCGGGCAGCACAGCCCTGGTGCTCGACATGGGCGGCGGCACAGTGGATCTGGCCCTGGTGAAGCTTGAGGGAGGCGAAGGCCGTGCCGCCCCGATCGCCCAACTGCTGCGCTTTGCCGGCCGCAACCTGGAAAGCAGCGGCCAAGCCCTGCGCTGCGCCGAGGTGATCGGCAAGGCGGGCTTGGCCTGCGGCGGCCGCGACATCGACCGCTGGGTTGCAGCCGAGCTCTGGCCCGATCGGGCGCTCACCGCATCGATGTTGGAGGTGGCCGAACGGCTCAAATGCCAATTGAGCAGCCAGGAGGAAGCGATGGCCGTGCTTGCCAGCGCCGGCCAGGCCCCTCAAACGCTGCAACTGGATCGGCGCCGCCTCGAGCAGCTGCTGGAGCAGCGGGGCCTGATGGCCCAACTCGACGAGCTGCTCGAGCAGGTGCTGGCCGCCGGGCGGCGCGCGGGGTTGGGCCCCAAGGCAATCACGGCCGTACTGCCCGTGGGCGGGAGCAGCCGCATCCCGCTGGTGCGCCGCTGGCTGGAGCAACGGCTAGCGGGAGTGCCCTGCATCGGCGAGCGTCCCGTGGAGGCCGTGGCCCTCGGCGCCCTGGCCCTCACCCCCGGGGTGCAGCTCAAGGATGTGCTCAGCCATGGGGTTGCGCTGCGCTGCTGGGAGCAACGCTCCGGCCGCCACCTATGGCATCCGTTGTTTGTGGCGGGCCAGAGCTGGCCCACCGAGCGGCCGCTGGAGATCCTGCTGGCCTGCAGCCGCGATGGCCAACCAGAGCTGGAGCTGGTGCTCGGTGAACCCCAAAACGAGCAACGGGGCGAGGTGGTATTCGAGGGCGACCTGCCGGTCTTGCGCGCCCGGCCAGCGGGCAGCGCCCCGGTGGAAGCCTGGAGCCAGCAACCGGGGGCCATCCCGCTCGAGCCTGCCGGCATCCAGGGGGTGGATCGGCTCAAGCTGGGTTTTGCCATCGAAGCCAACGGTCAACTCACGGTGGCCATCACCGACCTGGCCACCGGCGCCAACCTGGGCCAACGGGTGCTTGGGTGTGTGCGCTGAAACAGGCTGCGACAGCAGGCCACAGGGCTGATAGAACGGGGGCTGCTTGCATGAATTGCCTTGGCCCTCCGCCGGCACAGGCTTCCGCGTTTTTGGCTGGGGATCACCTTGGGGCTGGTGGCTGCGGGCATCGGTGCCACCTTTTGGTGGGAGCGCCAACTGCCCGAGCGCATCGCCCAGGCGGCGACCAAAGGCGAGCTCGATGCCTGCCTGCGCTACAGCGAGCAACTCGAGGCCCTGCGCTGGCTGGGTGACAGCGTTCCCAGGGAACAGGGGCAATGCCGGCGGCTGAAAGCGGCCCAGCTCTGGCAACAGCAGCAGTGGCGCGAAGCCCTCAGGCTGCAGTGGCAGCTGGTGAATTCCCAGGCGGCCCGCCCCCAGGATCAACACCAACTGGATCAATGGGAAATCGCCCTGCAACGCAGGGCCCTCGACCACTTCCAACAGGGGGATCTCCAGGGCGCCCTGCAACTGCTGGCCGTGATTGGCGACGACCACACAAGCGATGGCAGCAGCACCGGCGACCACTTCAAGGAGATCTGGAACCGCAACCGACTGCTGGTGGAGCGGGCCCAAAAACTGGTGCGCCAACAGCGCTGGTGGGAAGCCGTTGATGCCCTCACCCGCCTGGATCACCCCTGGTGGAAAGGCCAGAGCCGGAGCTTGCAGGCCCAGGTGCAAGCAGGCCTGAACCAGCTCCACGGCAAAGACAAAGAACACGACGAACACGGGTCCATCCCCCATACCGTGCCCGAGGCTGAGCTCGATGCCCAGGTGCAAGCGCGCATCGCCAAGGGCATGGACGAGTGGTCGGCCTTTAAAGGGGCCTGCAAAGCCCTGGGGGGAAAGGTGGTGGAAGCGGGCCCGGAAACCGCCTGCCAGCGCTGAAGCCCAGCGCCCATGACAAGATTGGCCCCGCAGCACAGCTCCGGGGGCCATGCAGACAGGTGATCAGGTCAAGGTGACCCAGAGCGTGGTGGTGTATCACCATCCCCAGCATCGGGGCGTGGCCTTTGATCTCCAGGGCCAACAGGGCGAAGTGGTGTCGGTGCTCGACGACTGGAAAGGTCGCGTGATCAGTCCCACCCTGCCGGTGGTGGTGGCCTTCGGAAAATTCCGGGCCCATTTCCGTGCCGATGAATTGGAAGCGGTGCAAGCCTGAGGGCCCTAGGGCCTCAGGAGGAACACCCCTTCTTCGCCATCAATTGCCTGCAGCGCCAGCTGGATCGTTTCCTGGCGACTCGTGGGCACCACCCGGCCGCAGAAATCCGGCTGGATCGGCAATTCCCGGTGGCCCCGATCCACCATCACCAGCAGGCTCACCCGGGTGGGGCGTCCCCAGGCTTGCAACGCCTCCAGGGCCGCCCGAACGGTCCGGCCCGTAAAGATCACGTCGTCCACCAGCACCACCTGACGGCCATCCAGGCTCACCGGCAACTCCGTGGGCTGCACCAACCGGGTACCCACCCGCTCCAGGTCGTCGCGGTGAAAGGTGGGATCCAGGCTGCCCTGGTCGATGGCATGGCCGCAGACCAGGGCTAAGCGCTCGGCGAGCACCGCGGCCAAGGCCACCCCGCGGGTGGGAATGCCCAGCAACACCAACTGACGCGGGTCGGTCGCACTTTCCAGCACCTGGGAAGCCAGGCGATCGAGGGTGCGGGCCAGGTCGTGGGCCGAGAGCAGTTCGAGCCGGTTCATGCAGCCACAGCCAGCAGGGCCAATGCTATGGAGCTCCGCCAGAGTCCGGCTCTGTCACCAAAGCCTGACGCCGCCGGGATCACGGGAATTCACCCGCAAAGCCGGGCTGTAGGTTGGGCAGAAGGCGATGCAGAGACGCCGCGTTGCATGCACACCTCTAGAGCCAACGCTGCCAGGTGAGTCGGGTGCCAGCCAGTCCTTCCCAACAGCCCCATCCCCGAGCCGAAGGCCACCGCTCCGTAGCCCCCGTTGTGTTGGCCATCCTGGATGGCTGGGGTTATCGCCACGACAACGCCCACAACGCCATCCGCGCTGCAGCCACCCCAGTGATGGATGCCCTGTGGCATGCCTATCCCCACACCTTGATTGAGGCCAGTGGCGGCGCCGTTGGCCTGCCCGATCACCAAATGGGCAACTCCGAGGTGGGGCATCTCACCATCGGCTCCGGTCGCATCATTCGCCAGGAATTGGTGCGCATCGGCCAGGCCGTCAAAGACGGCAGCATTGGCGCCAATCCCATCCTCAATGCCCTGGCCGACAAACTGCTGGCGCGCGGCGGAACCCTCCACCTGATCGGCCTCTGCTCCGATGGCGGCGTGCACAGCCACATCGACCATCTCGGGGGTTTGCTCCGCTGGGCCGCCGGCCGGGGGCTCAAGGATGTGTGCATCCACGTGATCACCGATGGGCGCGATACCGCCCCCAGCAGCGCCCCCAGCTTTGTGGCGGCGATCCTCGAGCAAATCGACCAGGCCGGCGTGGGCCGCATTGCCAGCCTCTGCGGCCGCTATTGGGCGATGGACCGCGACAACCGCTGGGAGCGCACCGAGAAGGCCTATCGCCTGCTGACCGAACCGGGTGAGCTGAGCGCCCACACGCCGCTGGAAGCGATCAAGGCCTCCTATGCCCAGGGCGTGGGCGATGAGTTCCTCGAACCCGTGCGCCTCAGCGACGACGTGATCAAGGCGGGCGACGGGCTGATCTGCTTCAACTTCCGCCCCGACCGGGTGAGGCAGCTGATTCGGGCCCTGGTGCTTATCGAGTTCCAAGGCTTTGAGCGTGAGCCGATCCCCAACCTCGACGTGGTGACCTTCACCCAATACGAAAAGGGGCTGCCGGTGGGCGTGGCCTTCCCCCCCGAATCCCTGGATGGGTTGCTGGGCCAGGTGGTGTCAGAAGCGGGGCTGCGCCAATTCCGCACCGCCGAAACCGAGAAATATCCCCATGTCACCTACTTCATGAATGGGGGCATCGAGCAGGCCTTCCCTGGAGAAGATCGTCACCTGGTGCCCTCCCCCCGGGTGGCCACCTACGACCAGGCCCCGGCGATGTCGGCTGAGCAACTCACCAACGACTGCATCGCCGCCATTGAAAAGGGCGTGTATTCCCTGGTGGTGATCAATTTCGCCAACCCCGACATGGTGGGCCACACCGGCCAGATGGAGGCCACCATGGAAGCCATCAGCACGGTGGACACCTGTGTGGGCAAGCTGATGGAGGCCACCAACCGGATGGGCGGCACGCTGCTGATCACCGCCGACCATGGCAATGCCGAGGTGATGGAAGGCCCCGATGGGTTGCCCTGGACCGCCCACACCACCAATCCCGTGCCGGTGATTTTGTTGGAGGGCGAAAAGCGCAAATTGCCCGGCCATGGCACCAACGTGCAGCTGCGCGATGGTGGCGGCCTGGCGGATATTGCCCCCACCCTGCTCGACATCCTTGAACTGCCCCAGCCAGCCACGATGAGCGGTGAATCGCTGGTGGTGCCGGCAGAAGTCGCCAGCCCCCCCAGCCGCGTTCCCCAGACGCTGGGCGTTTAGCTTGGGCCGATG
>JBEDHM010000262.1:0-4168 GCA_041174105.1 Cyanobacteriota bacterium
GCACCCCGGAGGCCCTCGATGCCCCGCACGCTTTCCCCGGCCCGCCGCCCATCGGCCGCCCCCCAAAGCGCTGGCACCAAGACCAGCCGCAAACGGAACAAGGCCGATCGCAGCGACGTGCTGGTCTCGGCCGTGATCAGCACCTACCTGCTCACCCACCTGCACCACGTGCTGCAACGGGCTGAATTTGGTGCCCAACAAGAGGGCCGCAGCGCCCTGGCGGCCAACTACGCCGAACTGCGCAAGGTGCTCTGCCTCGACGCCCGCAGCATGGAAGACGCCTCGGCCTGGGGCACGCCCGAAAGCGACAGCCCGAAGGCGGCCTGAGCCCTCCACTCGACCCTTCCACAACAAGCCGCAACGCCTGCGGTGACGCAGGCGCCCCCCGGCCATAGCGTGAGGCTCCCTGGTTTGACGCCATGACCGCTGGCACTGGGAATCACGACGGCCCGGCAACGGGCAACGCCGCCGCCCTTTACGCCCACATCAGCGGCGACCACGACCTGACCCAAGCCCTGTTCCGCCAGGCCCTGCAAGATCCCAGTGGGGCCCTGGAGCGGATCGTGGCGATCGGATCAGACGTGAACCTGCCCGTCACGGCGGCCGAGGTGAAGGCCCACATCGCCTCCCTCGACGATGGCGCCAGCAAGCAGTGGCTGCTCAAGGCGCGCGGGGGCCTCTGACAGGCGAGGCCGCTGCGATGGCCGGCCCAGCCCGCCCCCCTGGGCCCAGCTGAAAAACAGCCAATAGCTCACGATCGCCAGGCCGGCGGCCACAACCACCGCCGTCACCTGCTCGAGGCGCTTGATCATGGCGGGGGCGAGGCGACGGGCATGACAGACACCTTGGAGTCTGCCCGAACCTGGGCTGCTAACCCCAACAGGGATGATGGGAGGCCGCGCAGTCCGGTGGACCTGCGGCACCCCCCAGAGTTCCCCGGTCAGGCCCCGTGCTCCGTCTTGAACGTATTGGCAAGATTTATCCCACGGGCGAGGTGCTGCGGGATGTCACCTGGGAGGTGAAGGCGGGCGATCGCATTGGCCTGGTGGGGGTCAACGGCGCCGGCAAATCCACCCAGATGAAAATCATTGCGGGCGTGGAAGAGCCCAGCAGCGGCCAGGTGGTGCGCCAGGGCGAGCCCCGCATTGCCTACCTCCAACAGGAATTCGACGTCGACCCCAGCCGCTCGGTGCGCGAGGAGCTGTTTCAGGCCTTTGGCGAAGCCGCCGAGGTGCTCAACCGCCAGCGACAGGTGGAAGAGGCCATGGGCAGCGAGCAAGCCGCAACCGACCCCGACCATCTCGACGAGCTGATCCACGAACTGGGTCGCCTGCATAGCCGCTTTGAGGCGCTGCACGGCTACGAACTCGAGGCCCGCATCGACAAACTGCTGCCCACGATCGGCTTCACCCCCGAGGGGGCCGAGCAGTTGGTGGGCGACTACTCCGGTGGCTGGCAGATGCGCATTGCCCTCGGGAAAATCCTGTTGCAGGAGCCGGATCTGCTGCTACTGGATGAGCCCACCAACCACCTCGACGTGGAAACGATCCAGTGGCTCGAGGGCTACCTGGTCCAGCAAACCGCCGCCCTGGTGGTGATCAGCCATGACCGCACCTTCCTCGATCGCATCTGCAACCAGATCGTGGAAACCGAGCGCGGCATCTCCCGCAGCTACCTCGGCAACTACAGCCAACACCTCGAGCAAAAAGCGCTCGAGCGGGAAGCCACCCAGGCCGCCTTCGAACGGCAACAGAAAGAACTGAGCGCCCAACAGGCCTACATCGACCGTTTCCGGGCCAGCGCCACCCGCTCCACCCAAGCCAAGAGCCGCGAAAAACTGCTCGACAAGGTCGAGCGGCTCGAGGCCCCGATCGAAACCGTGGGCGGACCGCGCTTCCGCTTTCCCGATGCACCCCGCTCGGGACGGCTGGTGGCCGACATCCGCGACCTCACCCACAGCTATGGGGATCAGATCCTGTTTTTAGGGGCCAACCTGGAGGTGGAACGGGGGGATCGGATCGCCTTTGTCGGCCCCAATGGCGCCGGCAAATCCACCCTGCTGCGGCTGGTGATGGGAATGGAAGAACCCGAGGGGGGTGGCTACGCCGGCCTCGGCGAACACAACGTGGTGGCGGGCTATTTCGAGCAGAACCAGGCCGAAGCCCTCGACCTCAGCAAAACGGTGATCGACACCATCTTTGAGGTGGTCCCCGACTGGACCCAAACCCAGGTGCGCTCCCTGCTGGGCAGCTTCTGTTTCAGCAATGAGTCGGTGTTTAAGGAAGCCGGCAAGCTCTCGGGAGGCGAAAAAGCACGGCTGGCCCTGGCCTTGATGCTGCTGAAACCCTGCAATCTGCTGGTGCTCGATGAGCCCACCAACCACCTCGACATTCCAGCCAAACAGATGCTGGAGGACGCCCTGATTGCTTACGAGGGCGGCGTGTTGGTGGTCTCCCACGACCGCTACTTCATCTCCCGTGTGGCCAACAAGATCGTGGAAATCCGCGACGGGGAGTTGGTGCCCTACCTGGGCAATTACGCCTACTACCTCGAGAAGAAAGAGGAAGAGGCCGAGCTGGCCGCCCAAGCCGAGCGCGACCGGGCCAAAGCCGCCAAACAGGCCGCCGGGCGCGCCAAACAACAGGCGAAAAAGGCCGCCAACAAAACCGCGAAGGCCGCCTAAAGCGCCTGGGCGCCCAGGGCCGCTTCATACAACAACACAGCCACCTGAGCACAAACACGCATTTTCCTGGTGTCAAGCCCTTGGTCTGCATAGGCTGACATCAGCTCTCTACGCCGGGCCCCATGACCATCGCTGGCGACTCCCGTTTCGACTCCCAATTCAGCGCCCAATTCAGCGCCCAATTCAGCGCCCAGGCCAACACCCAAGCCCCCCACCAGACCATCCAAGAGACGGTGATCGAGCTCGATGGGAACACGCTCGATGCGATGGAGACTTACTTCAGCTGCATCACCACCTGCTCCCTGGACGACGGCGGCTGCATCACCCAGTGCGTCGAGGCATTTCGCGAGCATCACTAGTGCTGCCCGGGCGCCTTGGGATCGCCCAGCCCGGCCGCGCGATCCCCAAAAACCGCAAATCCGCACACACAAGGGCGACCTGTAGCAAGAGCTACGTCAACAACTGAAACACTTTGTAGTGTTGCGAGCAGTTCAAGCCCCTGCGGAGATCGCCATGACCGAACCGCTCGCCCTCAGCCTTGGCCAGCAATTTGAACTGGAGCGGATGACCCGCGCCATTGATGCAACCGCCGATCTGCAGGCCCTTCAAGGGATCGCCAAGCAACTCCTCCAGGCCTGGCACAGCCAGAAAGCTGCCACCCAGTGGGTGATGCGTCAGCAACTCGGAGCCCCCAGCCAAATGCCCTCGGCCGTGGCGCAGCAGTGGGGGATGGAGGCCTCCTAAAGGGAGCCCCTGGAGGGAGGCCCTGGCCCCAATCGATCACCTAGCGCACCCCCAGCTCGGCGGGCACCACCTCCACCTGCTCAAGTCGGCCTCCCCGGCTCACTGTGAGCAGCAGGGGTTTGCCCACCCCCGAGCGCTCCACCGCCGCCACCAGCTGGGAAGGCTGGGCCACCGGTTGGCCTCCGGCCGCCACCACCACATCCCCCGGGCGCAAACCGGCCCGCTCGGCCGGGCTACCCGGCTGCACCGAGGCCACCCTGGCCCCCTGGCTGACGCCTGTGCCATCGCCGGATCGCACGGCATCAATGCCCACCCCAATCGCCGCGTGGCTCACCTTGCCTGTGGCGATCAGCTCGCTGGCAATCGCCCGGGCCCGGTTGATCGGGATCGCAAAGCCCAGACCCGCACCAGGCCCTGAGCGCACCAAGGTGTTGATGCCAATCACCTCCCCATCGGCGTCCAGCAGCGGGCCACCGGAATTTCCAGGGTTAATCGCCGCATCGGTTTGGATCAGTTCCAGACGCTTATCCGCCAAACCGAGCTTGCTGGCGTTGCGGTTCAAGCTGCTGATGATGCCCATGGTCACCGTGCGGTCCAGGCCATAGGGATTGCCCATGGCAATGGCCCACTCGCCCACCTGCAGGCTGTCGGAATTGCCCAGGGGAGCCACCGGCCAGGGACCTGCGCCCGCCAAGCGCACCACCGCCAAGTCGGTGAGGCGATCCAGCCCCACCACCATGC
>JBEDHM010000263.1:0-3423 GCA_041174105.1 Cyanobacteriota bacterium
GTGGTGGTGGTTCCCACCCTTGGGGGTTTGGTGGTGGGTTTGCTGCGCCGCTTCACCGGCGAGCTGGGTCCAGGGCTTCCCAGCTTGATGGCCATGGCCGATGGCGCTGTGATGGCCCAGCCCAAATTGCCCCTTCAACGCCTGCTGGGCGCCTCGGTGAGCCTGGGCAGTGGGGCTTCCCTTGGCCCTGAGGGGCCGAGCGTGGAAAGTGGTGGCAACATCGGCCTGTGGGTTGCCCTGCGGGGAAGCCTCTCGCCCCAGAGCCAGAAAGCGTTGGTAGCCGCGGGTGTGGCCGCCGGTTTGGCCTCCAGTTTCAAGGCGCCGATTGCCGGTGTGTTTTTCGCTTTCGAGGGGAGTTTCAGTGCCATCCAGGGGCGGCCCAGTGTGCGGGCGGTGCTGGTGGCTGCGGTGGCTTCCTCGCTCGTCACCCAATTGGTGCTTGGGGATTCGCCGATCCTGCGGTTGCCGGCCTACGAGGTGCGCTCACCGCTTGAGTTGCCCCTGTATCTCGGCCTTGGCCTGCTGGCCAGTGGGATGTCGTGGGCTTTGATCAGTTTGCTGTCGCTTGGCCGCAGCGAGGCCCTGCAGCGCCGATTGGCCAAGCTGCCTCCAGGGCTCCCCACCGCCTGCGGGGGCGCCATGGTGGGCCTGATGGCCCTGGTGTTTCCACAGGTGCTGGGGGTGGGCTACGACACGATTGAAGCTTTGCTGGGCAGTAATGGCGGGGTGCCACTGGCCACCTTGTTGGTGCTGTTGGGCGTGAAATTGGTGGCCACCGGGATCAGCAATGCCACCGGTTTTGTGGGCGGGGGCTTTGCTCCTTCGTTGTTTCTTGGGGCCGTGCTGGGCAATTGCTACGGCCAACTGCTTGGGGAAAGTGGCTTGCATCTGCCGGTGGCCGAACCGCCCGCCTACGCCATGGTGGGCATGGCAGCTGTGTTGGCAGGCAGTGCCAGAGCACCCCTCACGGCGTTGTTGCTGCTGTTTGAGCTCACCCACGACATTCGCATTGTCTTGCCCCTGATGGCGGCCGCGGGGCTCAGTGCGGCCCTGGTCGAGCGCTGGCAGGGCTTGGCAGATCCGGGCTTGCTGGGCCCCGATCTGCAGGAGGAGCAACGCCGGCGCCGGCTCACGGCCTTACCGGTGGGTGATGCCTTTGAGCCGGAGGCTCCCCTGGTGCTGGCTGCTGAGGTGCCGGCCGATCAGGCCCTCACCCAGCTGGTGGAGAGCCATGGCCATTGCCTGTTGGTCGCCGATGGTGCCTGGGTCCTGGGCCTGGTGACCTTGCCCGATCTGCAGCGGGCGATCAGTTCCTTGCTCCCCAGTGCCCCATCGGCCATGCCCACGTTGCTGGCGTGTCGGCGGGGCGATTTGGTATGGCTGCCGGAAACGGCGCACCTGGCCCAGCTGGAGGACCAGCTCAGTCCGAATGGGCTGCGGCAACTGCCTGTGTTTGCCCTCGACCAAGGCGGCGGTGCTGCCTTACCCCATGGGTTGCCCGCCGGCGGACTTCCCCTGGCTGCGCTGCGCGGAATGGCCAGCCGGGATGGGATGGCCAGGGCTCTGGCCAAACACCTCACCCAACCGGCTGTGGGTCGCTAGAGCCCTGAAGGGATTGCACGGCAGGATCCACGGCCGCCAGCCGGTTCATGATCCGCTCAAGGTCGATAGCCGACAACTCCCCATCGCTGGCCCATTTCAGAGCCGTGCTGTTGAGGGGGTCGAGATGGCGAGGCGCCACGCTGGAGGCAGGGGTCGACATGGCGGTGCCGTTGGACAGTTGAACGTACGGGACGAGTCAGCCCAATTGGGGTTTTCGCGCCAGATCTGCAGAAAGTTTTTCGGGTTTTGAACAGAGTCCAAAACCCGAGGCACCGATTGCTGATGGCCAGAAGGCCGATCAGCCCACCAGCTTGGGTTCGATGGTGCGGAGGTAGCGCTCCTCGCATTCTTTGACGATCTTCACCGCCTCAGCGGCGTCAAAGAAACCATTCACCCGGCAGGTGCCTGGTTTTTTGAGGTCTTTGTAGTGCTCCCAGTAGTACTGGGTTTCCTTGAGCCAGTGGTCACCCAGCTGGGTGTAGCTGGTGATGTGATCCATGCGCTTGTCATCGGCCAGCACGGCGATCACCTTGTCGTCGACTTCGCCGCCATCGTCGAATTTCATGATGCCGATGATGCGCGCCTCCACCACCGAGCCTGCCACCAGCGGCTCGGTGACACCCACGATCTCAATATCCAGCGGGTCGCCATCCTCATCCCAGGTGCGGGGGATGCAGCCGTAGGCAAAGGGGTAGGAGAGGGATGAATAGCCCACGCGATCAAGTTTGAGCTGGCCGGTTTCGGTAATCAGCTCGTATTTGTTGATGGTCATGGAATTGAGTTCCACGATCGTGTTGAGCCGCAGTTCCGCTTCATCGGCGAAGGCCGGCAGCACGTGCAGCAGGTTGAGCATCACGCGGCTGGGGGCGTGGTCGATGTTCGCCATGACGGAAGGGCTTGAGCGCGGCGGCATCCTAAGGAGCCACCAACCGCCCCACCTTGGCTTTGAGGTAATGGAGGAAGGGCTCCGCCGACAGGGCCCTCCCGCTCACCTGCTTCACGAGGGTTTCCCCATTTACCTGGCGCCCCAGGGGGTACACCCGCTCAGCCAACCAAGCCCTCAGGCTGGCTTCCTCGCCGGCGCGCAGGCAGGCATCGAGGGCCCCAACTCCGCCCAGCTCCTGCTCCAGGGCCTCACCCAGCTGGGCACTGATCAGGTGGCCCAGGGCGTAGGAGGGGAAATAACCAAATAACCCCTCGGCCCAGTGAATGTCCTGGAGACAGCCTTCGGAGTCTGTGGCTGGCTGGATGCCGAGCAGCTCTTGCATCCTGCGGTTCCACTGCTCCGGTAGATCCCCCACGGGCATGTCCTGCTCGAGCAGGGCCAGCTCCAGCTCAAAGCGCAACACGATGTGTAAGCAGTAGCTCAGTTCACCGGCTTCCACCCGGATCAGCCCAGGCTGAAGGGGATTGAGCGCCTGCCAGAAGCCGCGGCTGCCGCCCCAGGGATCGTTACCCAGGCCGGCGCAGAGGCGGCCATGCCAGCGTTCAGCAAATGGCTGGCTGCGGGCCACCCGGCACTCCCAGAACAGCGACTGTGACTCATGGACCCCCATCGAGGTGGCCTCCCCCAGGGGCCAGGGGAAATAGTGATCCCCCGAGCGGGGTAGCCCCTGTTCGTAAAGGGAATGGCCCCACTCGTGGGCGGTGGCCAGAAAGGCGGACAGGGGTTGGTGCGGTACCACCCGGGTGGTGATGCGGAAATCCTGGGGGCCCACGGTGCAGGAAAAGGGGTGGGCCGAGCGCGAACGCTGGCAGTGGCGCGCGTCGTAGCCCCAGCTCTCGAGCAGCTCAGCGCAGAGTTGCTCCTGCAGGGCCTCG
>JBEDHM010000264.1:0-2642 GCA_041174105.1 Cyanobacteriota bacterium
CGAGAAGCTCCTGGAGCTTCTTTTTGTCCTTTTTACGGCCCTGCTATGCCTCCTCCTGGTCAAGGAAGGCGGTCGGAGTATTCGCACTGTGCCGCTGAAGCCTCAGATAGCTGCAGCATGCTGATCGGGCTGCGGGCTCAAGCAGATCTCCTTTTTGTTGAGGCTGACTCCGAATTCACTTTTTCAGGAGGCCCGACTTACACATCTCATCCGCGAGAATCACGCGACAGCCAGTTGCGGGTTGTGATGGCGGGTGGATCGTGATCTTGGCGGCAGTTCAATCCGTGAAAACCAGGCCTGGGCCTGTGTTCGTCTGCTCCTGCGGCTGGGGATGCAGGGTTCGAGCTCCTGGAGTGGGATCGGCAACCAGGCCATCAACCTGGCTGTGGCATCGGAGGCAAGCATCTGCAGGGTCCTCAGGCCAAGGCGCAGAAAGCTCATGCCCAGTTTCCAGTGCGGATCCACCTCTCGCCTGAGGCCCGCCAGGCTGACGGCATAACCCTGCAGACTGCAGATCAGGACAGCGATGGCGAGCACCAAAAGCAGCCGATCCAGTCGCTTGGGATCCCGCAAGCCACTGTCTTCTAGCTGGAGGACACCGGATTTCTGATCGCGGAACAACTGCTCGCAGCAGAAGCGCCGCCCATAGCTCCAGACCAGATCCAGGCTGGGCTCCGCGTTGCTGATCAGATACCAGGGCTCCTCTACCGCCAGGCCGGTGGGATAGGCCAGCACCAAGTTGGCGCTGTGGCTGCCATCAGCCCAGAGCCGGACGTTCTGGAACCCGCGGCAGTGCCCGCGGCGCAGGCGCAAGTGCCGCACCTGGCAGCCCAGAGGCGCTGCGGTGCCGTGGATCTCGGTATCACCCGGCAGACGCATGACGTAGCTCCAGCGCTCCCTGCCGTGGAACCAGCTCAGCAGTTCAGCGCATGGGAAGGCGCGATCGGCCAGCAGCGTGATCGCCCCGAACCCAGCCAGGAGCCGATCCGCTTCTGCGGAGCGATTGTTTGAGGCTGTTGAGTGGTTCGGCCAGCTGTTCGAGTCGCTGGTGATCCGCGATTTGCGTGTGCTCAGCCAGCCCTGGATGGTGAGGTGTTGCACGACCGCGATGACTACGGCGTGCAGGTGGATGCTGCCGCCGCCAGCCTGAAGCGCTTCGCCGAGCAGATCGACCAACAACGCTCCGGTTCGCCGGCGTTTCTCGCCGTGAACCGCGACAAAGGTTAGGGCTACCGCCGCTCCGACGGGATCGTCGTGATTCCGGTGGGAGCCCTGGGGCCATAGGCGTCAAAGGATGCAGGTTCTGGTTCAACCCGCTGACGCTGGGCATGGGCTCTCGCTCGCAAGCAGCCGCATGCGGCAGACAAGAGGGATTCGGGCTTTCAGCGGATTGGCTCAGGCGGGATGGCATGAAGCAGGCAATCGCCCCCTGCTGCACCTCCAGAACCCGATTGATCAGATCTCCGTCGCATGCCTGATCCGCAAATGCCAGGGCAGACTGCAGCCGATTCCATTGCAGCTCGGCCCAACGCGCCAATCGTGGACTCAGGTTTTCATCAATCAGGAGCTTCAAGGCGCTGCCGCTCAGCCGCGCTGAACACGAAGTGCCTGGCGTGGGCGTCCGGGTGGCTTCGGTAAACGCGCTTGGATTTCGGCGTAGTCCAGGGCAGAGCTGCTCAGCCTGGGAAAGTCCTGCTCCAGCTCCTGGCGGGAGACACCAGCACGCAACTGCTCCACCACCACAGCCACGGGGATGCGCGTACCACGAAACACAACTTGCCCTGAGCAGATCGCTGGGTTCCGCTCAACCAACCCTTGTGGGCGCTGAAAAAGGCGATAGCAGTAGCGAAGATCGCGGCTCACCGTGGTGAGATCCACGCTCAGCGGCACCGCCCCGCGCAACACCAACTTGCCCTCGTGGCGCAGCCAAGGGCTTTTGGGCTTGGAATCAGCCAGGCAGCCGTGCAGCCAGATCTTCCGGAACGCGGAAGATCTCTCGCCGGCCATCCTTGCCCGCCATCAGCAGTCCTCGGCCTGACAGAGACTGCAGGTCACCACGGGCCGTCTGATGGCTGACCCCATGGCTGTTCTGGTGGGAGAGCACCGTGTAGCGGTAGCCGGGATGACGCAGGGCATGACGCAGCAGCGCCAGCTGGCGGTGATTCAGCCCCTCCATTCCCTCCAGACGCTGCTGCAGCGCCCCCACTTCGCCGGCCTTGCGTTCCAGATAGGCGTGCAGGCTGCCGATGGCTTGCAGGATCACCTTCACCTGGGCCAACAGGAAATAGGTGAGGTCGTTGTCGTCGCTCTCGCTGAGCAGGAATGAACGCTCGTATTGCCCCCTGGCCTTGTTGATCACCGAAGAGATCGAGATGAACTCGAAAAGCCAGTAACCCTGCTGCAGCATCGCCCAGTAGAAGAGCGCCCGAGCCGTTCGACCATTGCCGTCGCTGAAGGGATGGTCGTAAGCCAGCCAGAAGTGCAGCGCGATGGCCCGCACCACCGGGTGGATAAACACCTTCGGCGTCTCGCCGTTGGCAAAGCGGCAGAGCTCTTCCAGCCTCTGCGGCAGTTCATGCGCCGGGGGGGGCACATGGAACACGGTTCCGTAGAGGTCATCCACCACCACCTTCTTGCCGGGT
>JBEDHM010000265.1:0-3214 GCA_041174105.1 Cyanobacteriota bacterium
GCTCGGCCTCTCGGTCTATCTGCCGCTGGCGGCGGGGCAGCTGTCACTGGCCACGCCAGCTTTCTACGCCGTGGGCGGCACCCTGGCCGCCCTGCTCTCCACCCGCTGGAGCGCCCTGGGAGCCACGGCTGCTGGCAGCTTGCCCCTGGGGTCGTTCCTTTTAGAACTGGTGCTGGGCGCTCTGGTGGCCGGTCTGTTGGCCCTGGTGGTGGGACGGCTGGTGCTGCGGCTGCAGGGGATCTATCTGGCAATCGCCACCATCGCCCTGGTGGAGATCGTGCGGGTGGCCATCCTCAACCTGCCCTTCACCGGTGGAGCGGTGGGCATCTTTGGCATCCCCCAGCCCTTCGCCACCGCCTCCGGCTACCTGCTCCCGGCCCTGGCCCTGTTGGTGCTGGCGGGTTGGCTGTGCCACCGCCTGGAGCTGATGCCCCTGGGGCGAGCGATGGCCGCGATCCGCGACGACGAACTGGCCGCCCGCTGCATGGGGATCAACACCACCCGGGTGAAGCTGCAGGCCTTTGTGTTCAGTGCCGTTCTGGCCGGCAGCACGGGGGTTTTGGCCGCCCACTTTCTCAACACCTGGAATGCCCGCCAGGGCAGCTTCGATGCCAGCATCACCACCTTGGCCTTCGTGATCCTGGGGGGATCGCGCACCTGGCTCGGCCCGGTGGTGGGTGGTTTGATCCTCACCGCCCTGCCCGAACTGCTGCGACCGGTGGGTGATTGGCGGCTGGTGTTGTTTGGGTTGGTGCTCCTGCTGGGCCCTTTGCTGTTCCCCCAGGGACTGATCACCCCGGCCTTGCTGGAGCGGCTGGGGAGCTGGGGTGATCCTGCCGAGCACCCCAAGGCCCAAGGAGCCAAGCCATGAGCCAGCCCCTGCTCGCCCTTCGGGACCTCAGCTGCCGCTTCGGGGGTCTGGTGGCCCTGGATCAGGTGAGCTTCACGGTGAACGAGGGTTCAATCCTCGGCCTGTTGGGTCCCAATGGCGCCGGCAAAACGACCCTCTTCAATGTGATGTCTGGCATTACACCGGCCAGTAGAGGGACCATCCACTGGCACGGCCAACCAATCACAGGCTTGCCCTGCCATGCGATTGCGGGGCTGGGCATTGCTCGCACCTTTCAGAATCTGCGGCTTTTCTCCAACCTGAGCTGTTGCGACAACGTGCTGGTGGGGCTGCACCGCCATGCCCGCACCCCCAAGGGCACAGCTCTCTGGAACAGCGCGTCGTTTCGTCGCAAGGAAGCCAGCCTGCGCCAGGAGGCGCTCGAATTACTGGAGCTGTTCCAGCTCGAAGGCGTTGCAGATCGGCCCGCCAATGCCCTGGCCTACGGCGATCGGCGGCGATTGGAAATGGCCCGGGCCCTGGCCAGCCGTCCCCAATTGCTCCTGCTCGACGAACCCGCCGCCGGCATGAACCCCCAGGAGAAAGATCAGCTGTGCGCCCTGATCCAGCATCTGCGCCACCAGTTCAAGCTCACGATTGTGATCATTGAGCACCATGTGCCCTTGATGATGGCGCTGTGCGATCGCCTGGTGGTGCTGAACTTTGGGAAGCACATCGCGGAGGGCAGCCCGAGCCAGATCGCCAGCAATCCCGCCGTGATCGAGGCCTACCTCGGGGGAGCCGTATGAACCGCCAAGCGGAGGGCAGCCCTGGCGCGCCCTTGCTGGAACTGCAGAACCTCGCGGTGCGCTACGGCAGCATCACGGCCCTTTCGGGCCTGGATCTCACCATCCACCGAGGCGAACTGGTGACCCTGCTCGGCTCCAATGGGGCCGGCAAGAGCACCACGTTGCGAGCGATCTCCCGGCTGTTGCCGCTGGCCCAGGGATCCCTGCGATGGCTTGGCGGCGACATCAGCCACCTCAGCACTGAGCGCACCGTGAAACTGGGGATCAGCCATTGCCCCGAAGGGCGGCGGGTGCTGGGACGCCAGAGCGTGATTGCCAACCTGGAGCTTGGAGCCTGGATTCGCCGGGATCCGCGCGCGATCCGCTCCGACCTTGCACGCTGCTTTGCGCTGTTCCCACGGCTGGCCGAGCGCCAAAACCAATTGGCCGGGTCGCTCTCCGGTGGGGAACAACAGATGTTGGCGATTGCGCGATCACTGATGGCGCAACCCACCCTGCTGCTGTTGGATGAACCCAGCTTGGGCCTGGCCCCGAAATTGGTGGCTGAGGTGATGGCAGCCATTTCCCAACTCCACCAAGACGGCCTCACCATCCTGTTGGTGGAACAGAACGCCAAGGCGGCCCTTGCTATTGCCGATCGGGGTTACGTGCTCGAAGCGGGCCGAATCACCCTTGAAGGCTCAGCAAAGGAGCTGGGCTCCAATGGCCAGCTGTTGGCCTCCTATCTCGGGGGTTAGGCCAACAGTTTGGTGGCCCTGGCCATGGAGGGGCCAGGGGCTCTTCAGTCTTTGTCGGTGGCGCCAAAGGCATGCATCAGGGCATCACCCCAGCTGTTGATCGCAGCCAACTCGTGCTCATGGGCGCTTGAAAGGGCCTTCCCGTGCTCCTTGAGCAGCACCGACTTGTCCAAGGCGTGGCCGTGAGCTTCGGCAATCGCCACGATGTCATCCACGCCGGAGGCGGCATGCACCTTGCTACGCAGGGCTTCGTCACCAGAGACTTGGGCAACAAAGGCCTTGATCGAGGCAACCGACATGGTGCGTGCAGAAAGGTTGCCCCACTCTTAGCAGGGGGGTTGCCTGGAAGGAGGAGGGATGTCCCGCAGGGGATGCCTTCTCGATCCATTCACACCATGTGATGGATTGCTGGAACAAGGCTCCGACCTCGAGCAAACCTTGGGCAGGCTGGATACCGTGGGCCCATTACTCCACCCACCATGGCCCGCGAACGCTTCTTTCTGGAGCTCGACCCCCCGGAAGCTTCGCTCAAAGCGCTCCCCCATGTGGTGATCGTGGGCGGTGGCTTTGCTGGCCTCAAGGCTTGCCACGCGCTGATCAACAAACCGGTGCGGGTCACCCTGATCGACAAGCGCAACTTCAATCTGTTCCAGCCCCTGCTCTACCAGGTGGCTTCGGGACTGGTCTCCAAAGGCGATGTGGCCTCACCGCTGAGGCAGATGGTGGGGCAGGCCCCCAATGTGCAAGTGCTCCTAGGAGAGGTCCAAGAGATCGATGCTCAAGCCCAGGAGATCGTTTTTAACGACCGGCGCTACCACTACGACCATCTGATCCTGGCC
>JBEDHM010000266.1:0-2545 GCA_041174105.1 Cyanobacteriota bacterium
GATCCCCCTCGATCAGGTGCTCAATGCCCTGGCCCCCTGGCTGGCCAGCGAGGCCCACCCCAAAACCCTGCAGAACGCCAAATACGACCGGCTGATCCTGCTGCGCCATGGCCTGCCGCTGGCGGGGGTGGTGATGGACACCCTGCTGGCCGATTACCTGCGCGATGCCAATGCCAAGCACGGCCTCGATGCCATGGCCGAGCGCAACTTCGGCTTCACCCCCACCAGCTTCAGCGAGTTGGTGCCCAAGGGCGCCACCTTTGCGGCGGTGCCGATCAACGCCGCCGCCCAGTACTGCGGCATGGACGTGCATCTCACCCGGCGGCTCAGCGCCCTGCTCCACCAGCAGCTCCAAGCGCAGGGGGAGGCCTTACCGGCCTTGCTCACCACGGTGGAACTGCCGCTGGAGCCCGTGCTCGCCGCCATGGAGGCCACCGGCATCCGCATCGACATCCCCTACCTCCAGGAACTCTCCACCGAGCTTTTGGGCACCCTCACCAGTCTGGAGGCCCAGGCCAAGGAGGCCGCCGGCTGTGATTTCAACCTGGCTTCCCCCAAGCAGCTGGGCGAATTGCTGTTCGACAACCTGGGGCTGGATCGCAAAAAGTCGCGCAAGACCAAAACCGGCTGGAGCACCGATGCCGCCGTGCTGGAAAAGCTGGAAGCCGATCATCCCGTGGTGCCGCTGGTGCTGGAGCACCGCACCTTGAGCAAGCTCAAGAGCACCTATGTGGATGCCCTGCCAGCCCTGGTGGAGGCAGAAACGGGGCGTATTCACACCGATTTCAACCAGGCTGTGACGGCCACCGGTCGGCTGTCGAGCAGCAACCCCAACCTGCAGAACATTCCGATTCGCACCCAGTTTTCCCGCAGGATCCGCAAGGCTTTTCTGCCCCAGGAGGGCTGGCAGCTGATCAGCGCCGACTATTCCCAGATCGAGCTGCGGATTCTCACCCACCTCTCTGGCGAAGACGTGCTGATCAACGCCTACCAGCAGGGAGACGATGTGCATGCCCTCACCGCCAGGCTTCTGCTGGAAAAAGACGTCATCACACCCGATGAGCGTCGACTCGGCAAAACGATCAACTTCGGCGTGATCTATGGCATGGGGGCCCAGCGCTTTGCCCGAGAAACCGGCGTCAGCCAGAGCCAGGCCAAGGAGTTCCTCAGCAAATACAAGCAGCGCTATCCGAAGGTGTTCGCCTACCTGGAGCTGCAGGAACGGCTGGCCCTGAGCCGCGGCTATGTGGAAACGATCCTGGGACGGCGACGGCCGTTTCCCTTTGATCCCCACGGCCTGGGGCGCCTGCGGGGGAAGGATCCGCTCGAGATCGACCTCGAGGTGGCCCGCCGCGGCGGTATGGAGGCCCAGCAACTGCGCGCTGCCGCCAATGCGCCGATCCAGGGCTCCTCGGCCGACATCATCAAACTGGCCATGGTGCAGCTGCACCACAAACTGCTGGGTGCAGGCCTGCCGGCCAGGCTGCTGCTGCAGGTACACGACGAACTGGTGCTCGAAGCTGCCCCCGAAGCCCTCGAGCAGGTGCTGCAACTGACGCGTGAAACCATGGAGCACGCCGTGAGCCTGGCGGTGCCCCTGGTGGTGGATACCGGCGTGGGGCCTAACTGGATGGAAGCCAAATGAGTACCGGCCCGAAGAGCACCGGCCCCACCACCACCACCCCGATGGCAACCGGATCGCAGCTGCGCCTGACCAACACCCTCACCCGCCGCACCGAAGCCTTTGAGCCGCTCGAGCCCGGCAAGGTGAGCATCTATTGCTGCGGGGTCACGGTGTACGACCTCTGCCACCTGGGCCACGCCCGCAGCTACATCGCCTGGGACGTGCTGCGCCGCTACCTGATCTGGAGCGGCTACCAGGTGACGTTCGTGCAGAACTACACCGACATCGACGACAAGATCCTCAATCGCGCCGCCGAAGAAGGCAGCTCGATGCAGGCGGTGAGTGAGCGCAACATCGACGCCTTCGTGGCCGACATGGCACGGCTGAATATCTTGCCCGCCGACCGCATGCCCCGGGCCACCGCAAGCCTCGATGCGATCCGAACCCTGATCGGCGAACTGGAGGCCAAGGGGGCCGCCTACTCCTCCGATGGCGACGTGTACTTCGCCGTGATGAAGCACGCCGGCTACGGCAAGCTCAGCGGCCGCGAACTCGACCAGCAACTGGATAACGCCTCCGGCAGGGTGGCCTCCGAAGAGGAGGCTCGCAAGCAGCACCCCTTCGATTTCGCCCTCTGGAAGGGGGCCAAATCGGGGGAACCGAGCTTCCCCTCCCCCTGGGGAGCCGGCCGACCGGGCTGGCACATCGAGTGCTCGGCGATGGTGCGCGAGGAACTGGGCGAGACGATCGACATCCACCTGGGTGGCGCCGATCTGGTGTTCCCCCACCACGAGAACGAAATCGCCCAGTCGGAAGCGGCCACCGGCAAGGAGCTGGCCCACTACTGGCTGCACAACGGAATGGTGAACGTGGGCGGCCAGAAGATGAGCAAATCGCTCGGCAACTTCACCACCATCCGCG
>JBEDHM010000267.1:0-2980 GCA_041174105.1 Cyanobacteriota bacterium
GTGTACGCCAGCCACCGCTGGTACGGCCTGGGCGGAGACCTGCACTACGAGGAGCGCTTGTTTGAAGCGTCGCTGATTCCTTGTTAGTCCTGGTCTGCATCAGTGCCCATGGCTATGGCCATGGCTCGCGTACGGCGGCGGTGCTCACGGCCTTACATCGCCGCCAGCCCCAATGGCGGCTGGTGCTTTCCACCGCCCTATCTCCCGAGTTTTTGACCATGGCGATGGGGGCGGTGCCGTTCGAGCAGCGCCCGTGCCAGTGGGATGTGGGGGTGGTGCAGGCCGATGCCCTGGGGGCGGATGCCAGCGCCACCCTGGCTGCCCTTGCCCAGTTAGAGCAGCGCTTACCTGCCCAGGTGGAGCAGGAGGTGGCCTGGTTACGGGACCAGGGCGAACCCGTGCTGGTGCTTGGCGATGTGGCTCCTTCGGCAGCACTGCTGGCCGAACGGTTGGGGGCTCCCCTGGTGTGGCTGGCCAACTTCGGCTGGGATGCGATCTACGGCGCCATGGGCGAGGCGTTTACCGGCCATGCATCGCGGGCCCGGCAGCTCTATCGCCAGGGCCAGCTGCTGTTGGAATGCCCCCTGGCGATGCCGATGGACTGGGGGGTTCCCAAGGTGTCCTTGGGGCTCACGGTGGGCCAAGCCCGGCTGCAACCCCAGTCTTTGGCTGAGGCCTTGCGGCTGCCTGCCGACCCGGAACGCTGTGTGTTGATCAGCTTTGGTGGGCTGGGTCTCGATTTCGATCCCGCCGTGTTGGCCCGTTGGCCAGATCACGTGTTTGTGGGCCCTTGCCGGGCCCTTGAAGGTGCCGCCAATGGTCGCTTGCTGCCCCCCGGGGTTCGCCCGCTGGAGATCATGCCCCTGTGCCGGCGGATCATCACCAAACCCGGCTACAGCACGTTCTGTGAAGCCCTCAGCAGCAATCTGGGGATCCACCTGGTGCATCGCGAAGGCTTTGCGGAGGCGGCTGTTCTGGAGGCTGCCCTGCGGCGCCATGGCCACCACCGCCTGCTCACCCAGGCCCAATGGCAGGCCGGCGACTGGCAATTGGATCAACCGTTGCAGCT
Organism: Cyanobacteriota bacterium; assembly: GCA_041174105.1. GTDB lineage: Bacteria > Cyanobacteriota > Cyanobacteriia > PCC-6307 > Cyanobiaceae > Cyanobium_A. Next base: position 1,070 of record JBEDHM010000267.1, read on the forward strand.
GCCCCAAGGGCCTCCGGTGGCAGGCGATGGCTGTGAACAGGCCGCGTTGGCCCTAGAGCGCCTGGCCCAGGACTGCTGCCATGCCCCCAAGGGGTCAATCGGCTGATTGGCACGATCACGCGCGTGATTGGCCCACTTCATTGGCAAATTGGCGCCAACTTCCTTGTTTTTTCTGATCCCGGCAAGTCAAGTTGCCTCGCTGATTTCACAGCTTTGAACGTGTTCACTTGCTAGGGCACGTTTTGTTTGGCACTTTGAACTGCCCATCAGCACTTTTTTAAAAGTCGTTGGTGTGCTTTGCCTGGGATGGGTTGTTGTTGTTCGTGTTGTCCGGTTTGCTGTTATCTCGAGCCAGCTCGATCGGTTCCCAAGCCATGGCGGCTGCCCTGGCGATCAGCCTTGGTCCTGGTTCTCTGTTGATCCCGCAGGCCAAGGCCGACGAGGCTGAGCCGAAGCTGCTCTTCCAGCTGCCTCCTCCGGCTCCCCGTCTGTTTGCAATCACCCCCGAGCGCCGCGCCCTGCTCAACACGATCCGCTTTGCTGAAGGCACCTGGGCCGGCGGAGACGCGATTGGCTATCGGATCATGTTTGGTGGTGGTCTGATGCCCACCCTGGAGCGCCATCCCGATCGGGTGATTCGTAAATCGGGCTATGCCAGTGCAGCCGCAGGGGCCTACCAGTTCATGCCATTCACCTGGTCCTTGGCCTCTCGCACCCTTGGTTTGCAGCGGTTTGGGCCGGACGTGCAGGATCAGGCGGCCATCTTCCTGATTCAACGGCGAGGGGCCTTGGCGCTGGTCGACCAAGGGATCTTCACCCCTGGTTTGGCAGCCAAATTGGCTCCGGAGTGGGCCTCGTTCCCCACCTTGGCTGGCCGCAGTTTCTATGGCCAGCCCGTGCGCCGCTTCGAGACGCTCAAGCGTTTCTACGAAGACAACCTTGCCCAGCTGCGCGGGCTGCAACCGGTAGCCAAGGAGGAAGAACCCTCCTGTGAACCGGCCGATTCTCTGCGTTGCAGGGTGGAAGCCCTGCAGAAGCTTCCCTGAGCTTCCACCCCAGCCGATTCACCCCTGGTCCGCGTTTTTGAGCCGGTCTTTGCCAACGGTTTGTTGGGCCACCAGGTAGGCCACGGCGATCCCACCCACAAAACCCAGACTGTTGCGCAGGACCGGCAGCAAATCCTGGGTGCGGGTGAGGATCGGGCCGAGGCCCAAGGCGCCAAACAGGATCAACCACAGCGGCGAGAGCAGCAGCACCCAGGCCCACTCCACCGTGCGCCCTTCCTTGCGGGGGTAGGCCGCAAAACCCACCACCAGTCCCCCCAGCACCGAGGTGGACAGGGTGAGCAGCCACTGCTCCCTGGGTAGGCCCGGCACCACCTGGCAGCCGCCCTGCTCCAGGCAGGTTTCGACGGCCGTCAAGGCATCCACAATCGCCGCATCCTGGCCGTGGTCGCGCACGTAGTACTGGTTGCCATAGCGGGTTTGCAGCTCCACCCAGTAGGTGCGGGGCATCAGCGCAAACAGGGCATCCCCCACGTTGAAATTGAGCAGGTTGCCGCCCCGCTCATCGGCCACCAACAGCAGGCTGCGTTCATCCAGATTCCAGAAGCTTTTCACCGCCTGGCCTGGGGTGCGGTCGTATTGGGTGAGCACCCGCAATTTCCAGCCGCTACTCGCCTCAAACGCACTCAGCTGGTTTTCGAGGCTGGTGCGCTGGCCGTCGGTGAGGATTTTGGCCAGATCAATCACCGGGGTGGGGTGATCGGGGAGGAGGTCGGGGTTGTCATAGGCCCAGGCGGGGCCGGCCAAGCCCAGCAGCATCACCACCAGGCCGGCCAGCAAGCCCAGGCTGTGGCGAGCCCACCTGTTGGCCCCTGCCGTTCTGGCGACTCCACCCATGCCCCTGCTT
>JBEDHM010000268.1:0-8757 GCA_041174105.1 Cyanobacteriota bacterium
TACGCCCAAACGCTGGGCACTGCCGATGGCGATGTCGGCGCCCATCTCCGCCACCGGCGCCAACAGCACCTGGGCTAGAGGATCGATCGCCACCGCCGTGATCACCCCCCCAGAGCGGGCTGCCGTGAGCAGGGGAGTGGGATCCCAGAGGGCCCCGCCGCTGGCCGGCAACTGCACCAACAGGCCAAAAACGTCGTCGCCAAGCGGGGGGTTCCAACAGGGCTGGGCAGCGCCACCGGAAGCCTCCAGCTCCTTGGCAAGGTGCTGGGCATCGATCAACTCCAGCTGGATGCCCAGGGGTTCAGCGCGGGTCTGGAGCACCGCCAGGGTTTGGGGGAACACGGCCCGGTCCACCAGAAAACGCGTGCCCCCCGGACGCTTGCAGACGGCGCGGGCCAAGGCCATCGCCTCAGCCGCCGCCGTGGCCTCATCCAGCAAGGAGGCATTGGCAATCGGCAGCCCGGTAAGTTCGCTGATCAGGGTCTGAAAGTTGAGCAGGGCCTCCAGCCGGCCCTGGGCAATTTCGGCCTGGTAGGGGGTGTAGGCGGTGTACCAGGCGGGGTTTTCAAACACATGCCGCTGGATCACCGCAGGAGTAGCGGTGCCGTAATAGCCCTGGCCAATCAGGCTGCGCACCACCTGGTTTTGGGCTGCGATCGCAGCCAGTTCGGCCAAGGCCTCAGCCTCACTACAGGGCTCGGGCAAACCCGCCACAGCCGCTGCTGGGGGCAACAAAATCTCGGCTGGCACGATCTGGCTGGCCAGCTCCTCCAGGCTGGCGGCTCCCACCTCGGCCAACATCTGGGCCTGGTCCTCGATTGAGGGGCCGATATGGCGGCTTTCAAACGGCGCCGGTGCGATCACAACACTGGACAACGGATCCAAACCCCTCAAGTGCCTTCCACCTTGGCGGCGTAGGCATCGGCATCGAGCAGGGCGTCCCATTGGGCCGGATCGCTGGGGGTCACCACCAGCAACCAACCTTCGCCGTAGGGGTCGTTTTGCAGTTCTTCCGGACTGGCCAGCACCGCCTCATTGCGGGCCTCCACCACACCGCTGATCGGGGAGATCAAATCCTCCACCGCCTTGACCGATTCCACGCTGCCAAAGCTCTGACCAGCGCTGAGCTGGCTTCCAGGCTCGGGCAACTCCACAAAAACAATGTCGCCGAGTTGGTCGATGGCATAGGCACTCAGCCCCAACCGCCACAGGCCACCCTCGGGCCGTACGTATTCATGGCTATCGGCAAAGCGGCAATCGCTTGGGTATGGGGTTGCCATCAGCCGGCCATGGATTGGGATCAGTTTGCCTGAATCGCACCGGTTTCGGCCAAAGCCACCAGCGCCCGCTCCAACGCCAGCTCGGCATGGCCGTGGTGGGTACCGCCCTGGGCATAGAGCACATAGGGCTCCCGCAGGGGCGCATCGGCGGAGAATTCACTGGTGCTGCCATCGATGAAGGTGCCGCCGGCCATCACCAGATCACTGGCATAGCCGGGCATCGGTGCAGGCACCGGATCGAGGTAGGAACCCACCGGAGAGGCGGCTTGAAAAGCCCGGCACACCGCTTTCAAGGGCTCAGGGGCCCCCAACCGCACCGCCTGGATCACATCGCTGCGCCGGGCCCCCGGCCCTGGGTGCACCGCAAACCCCTGATCGCCAAACACCTGGGCCACCAACTCCGCGCTGATCAGGGCTTCGGCCACCATCTGGGGCGCCAGAAACAGGCCCTGAAACAGCAGACGGTGTAGATCAAAACCCGTGCCCCCCTCGGAACCGATGCCCGGCGCGGTCAGCCGGCAACAGGCCATCTCCACCAAATCCGCCCGACCAGCCACATAGCCCCCCGTGGGCGCGATCGTGCCGCCCAAATTTTTAATCAGGGAGCCGGCAATCAAATCAGCCCCCACCGCCGTGGGCTCCTGCTCCTGCACCAACTCGCCATAGCAGTTGTCCACAAAGCACACGCAGCCGGGCTGCTTGGCCTTCACCAGGGCACACAGTTCGCCGATCTCCGCCACCGCCAGCGACGGGCGCCAGCTGTAGCCGCAACTGCGCTGGATCAGCACCATCCGGGTTGGCACCGACAGGGCCGTCTCCAGGCCAGGCCGATCCACCAGGCCATCCGGCCCCAGCGGCAGTTCGTCGTAGGCAATCCCAAAGTCGGCCAGGGAGCCCTGGCCGCTGCCGCGGATCCCGATCACCTCCTCCAGGGTGTCGTAGGGCCGACCGGTGATCGCCAGCAGCCGATCGCCGGGGCGCAGCACCCCGAACAGGGCGGCGGCAATCGCATGGGTACCGCTCACAAACTGCAGCCGCACGGCGGCAGCTTCGGCCTGCAGCACCCGAGCGAATACCCGATCGAGCACCTCGCGGCCCTGGTCGCCATGGCCGTAGCCGCTCACCGAGGCGAAGTGCTGGGTGCCCAGGCGTTCGGCGGCAAAGGCCTCCAACACCCGCGCCAACCGGGGCCGCACCTGGGCCGTGTGCTGCTGGCGCCAGGGCGCGATGCGCTCGGCGGCGGCGGCCACCTGGTCTGCGGCCCAGCCGGAAACACCCATCCCCATCCCCTCCTGCTCGCTCCATGCTGCTCCTGGAGGGGCACGCCCAGGCTCGGGCCTCTGGAGGCCTAGATTTTTGCCCCAACCTGGGCCCTGCCTCTTACGGGCGGCATCCCCCAGAAGCACCACCGGAGAGTGCTTTGGTTTTGAGTCCTAACGGTTCCTCAGCCGCCGATCTGCAGGCCCAACTGTTGAGCGTGGAGCGACCGAGCGCCGTGCAGGAATCCCGCATGCGGGATGCCGTGATTCAACAGCGCGATCCCCTGCCGAAGCGACAACGCAAGTACAAAGCTGGCACCACCAGTTTCATGCTGGTGATGCACGTGGGAGCCGTGTTTGCCCTGCTGCCCCAGTTCTGGAGCTGGCAAGGCGTGGTGGCGCTCGCCGTTCTCTACTGGATGACCGTGCTCGGGGTGACCCTCGGCCTGCACCGGCTGATCGCCCACCGCAGCTTCGTTGCCCCGAAATGGCTTGAGCGGCTGCTGGTGCTCATGGGCACCCTGGCCTGCCAGAGCGGGCCAATCGAATGGGTGGGGCTGCATCGCCATCACCACAAGTTCTCCGACCAGCCCAACGACCACCACGATGCGGCCCGCGGCCTGTGGTGGGCCCACAGCGAGTGGATGCTGCACGAGATTCCGGCGCTGCAGCATGTGGCCCGACTCACCGGCGATCTGCAACGCGATCCCTTCTATCGCTGGCTGGATCGGTGGTTCCTGCTGCTCCAACTTCCCTTGGCCGCAGGTCTGTATTGGATAGGCCAACGGACCGGGGTGCATGGGGGCGGCCTGGGCCTGGTGCTGTGGGCGATTCCCTTGCGCCTGGTGCTCGTGTATCACGTGACCTGGCTGGTGAATTCCGCCACCCATGCCTGGGGCTACCGCAATTTCGATTCCCCCGACCTCTCGCGCAATTGCTGGTGGGTGGCCATCTTGAGCTTCGGCGAGGGCTGGCACAACAACCACCACGCGTACCCCCATTCAGCGCGCCATGGCCTGCGCTGGTTCGAATTCGATATCACCTGGCAACACATCAAAGTGCTGCGGGCCCTGGGCTGGGCCCAGAAAGTGCGGGTGGCCCGATACCCAGGCAACGCCTGAAGAGCGCCGAAAACCCTCAGGAGGCGCGCCCCAACTCCTGGCGAATCGCCGCCGCCAAATCAGCGGCTCCCTGCTGCGCTTGCAGGCCTTGCTGGAGCTGGCGGGCCTTCTGCCGCAGCAGGTCCAAAAACTGATCCGGCCCCAGTTCCCCGTCACCGGCGGCCCCCAAGGCCGCCAAGGTGCGCCGCAGATCGGGCAACTCAGAATCCAGCTCTGGCGCCGAATAATCCGCCTGGCCGGCCATCACCTCGGCAAAGCGCTCCCGGCGTTGCCGCTTGTCAGCCGGATAGGCCGCCAGCAACTGATCACGGCATTGGCGCCAGGGCCTCCCGGCGGTGAACACCAAGGCCAGGGCAGCACTCAAAGGGCCCGCTTCTGCGTCCGCAATGCGCAGATCAAAGGCCGTCGGGGGTTGGCGCAGCCCCACAAACACCTCCATCAACTCGCCGGGCCCCAACACCGGAGCACCGTCGTCCTGCACGGGAAGGGCTGAAAGCTCCAGGGCCGTGATCAACTCCGGGTGGCTATCCAGACGGTTGCGCAAACCCTCCCCCAACGCGCCGCCCTTGATCTCAGCCGCCAGCAGTTGATTGATCCGGCCGAGGGCGAGAAACACCTCAGGCCCAGGCGCCGCCAGTTTGCCGTTGCGCAGCATCGAGAGCTGGGAATTGTGCACCCGGCCCAAATCGAGGGCCTCCGCCAGACCGGGCAGCACCCGGTGGCTCCAGCCGTTGCGCTCATGCCAGACCCTGATCAGATGGGCAAAAGCAACCCGGCCCGATGCGATGTCCTCCCGGTAGCCCAACTGATCAGGATCCGTATTGCTACCATTGTAGCGATCAATCTGGAGCCGGTCCGCCATGGCCGCTACAACCAAGTCCCATAGCGGCCCTCCCGCCGCCGCCGGCACCCGTCGCCCCGCCGTCATCAACGGCGGCGAACGGGGCAGGCTGCGGGCCGAGGCCCTGCACCGCAAGCCAGGGGGCAACGGCCAGGCGCACCCTGGGCCCAAGAGCACCCGCTGGGGAACCATTGGCTTCATGGCCGTCATCCACGTGCTCGCCGTGGTGGCCCTCCTGCCCCAATTCTGGAGCTGGCAAGCGGTCGCCACGTTCTTGGTGCTCTATTGGCTCACCGCCTGCCTGGGCGTGACCATCGGCTATCACCGCCTGCTGAGCCACCGGGCCTTTCGCGTACCCCAATGGCTGGAGCGCTTTTTCGCCACCTGCGGGGCAATCAGCTGCCAGCACGGCCCGATCGACTGGGTGGGCCTGCACCGCCATCACCACAAATTCTCCGATACGGACGTTGATCACCACACCAGCCTGAGAGGCCTGTGGTGGTCGCACATGGGCTGGATGCTTGAAGAGATCCCCGCCATGGCGGCTGTGCCGCAACTGACCGGCGATCTGGCCCGGGATCCCTACTACCGCTGGCTCAACAACAACTTCCTGCTGCTGCAGGCGCCCCTGGCGGCCCTGCTGTTCTGGATCGGCACCGTGACCGGGGCCGGCGGCTGGGCCCTGGTGCTGTGGGGCATCCCCCTACGCCTGGTGCTGGTCTACCACTGCACCTGGCTGGTGAATTCAGCCACCCATTACTGGGGAGAGGCACCCCACAACAGCGGCGACAGCTCCCGCAATAACGCCTGGGTGGCCGCCCTGACCTTCGGTGAGGGCTGGCACAACAACCACCACGCCTATCCCCATTCGGCCCGCCACGGCTTTGGCCGCCAGATCGACCTCACCTGGCAGCACATCCGCCTGATGCATGCCCTGGGCCTCGCCACCCAGGTGCGACTCCCCGCCGCCGCCAACGTCCGGGTGCTGGGCCAGCGCAACCGATCCAAGGCTGTGGCGTAAGGTGACAGATCGGTTGTGAATCGGGCGCCCCGCGGGGGCGCTCCACCCAATACCGCCCAATCCCTTTCGACGTCGAACCTTCTCAAGCCATGGCGAAGCGCGTACAAGTCGTCCTCAACGAAGACGTTCTCAGCCTGGGTAAGGACGGCGATCTGGTGGAAGTGGCCCCCGGCTACGCCCGTAATTTCCTCCTGCCAACTGGCAAAGCCCAGGCGGTTACGGCGGCCGTGCTGCGCCAGGTGGAAGCCCGCCGGGCCAAGGAAGCAGAGCGCCAAGCAGCGCTCAAGGCCGAAGCCGAAGCCTTCCGCACCGCCCTGGCCACCATCGGCCGCTTCAGCGTCAAGAAGCAAACCGGCGGCGACGACGTGCTTTTCGGCACCGTGACCAACGGCGATGTGGCCGAAGCCATCGAAGCTGCCACCAAAAAAGAAGTGGATCGCCGTCACATCACCGTGCCTGAGATCCACCGCACCGGTAGCTACAAGGTGCAGATCAAGCTCCACCCCGAGGTGGTGGCCGAAATCAACCTCGAGGTTGCCAGCCACTAGGGCATAGCGAGCCAGCTCAGGCGGCGCCACAAGCCGGATCCCTTCCCTGGCCCCAAGGCACAGAATTGGGATTAGCTGAGCCGGTTCATCGCCCCTCGCTGATCCGCTGGCTCCGCCAACCATGCCTTTGCCCACGCCATGGTGACCGCGGCCATCAGCCAGGACAGCTCCTTCAACGAGGGGGAAGATCAACCATCTCCACGCCCGGGAAACAGGCGAAAACGGGGCGAGGAAGCCTCGTTTGAGGCTTTACCAGATTCGGTGCCGCCCCAGAACCTGGAGGCGGAAGAGGCGGTGCTGGGGGGAATCCTGCTGGATCCCGATGCCATCGGCCGCGTGGCAGATGTGCTCCAGCCAGAAGCGTTTTATCTGGGAGCCCACCGGGAGATCTACCGCACGGCCCTGATGCTGCACAGCCAGGGCAAACCCACCGATCTCACTGCCATGTGCGCCTGGCTGGCGGATACAGGCCAATTGGAGAAGGTGGGCGGCAGCGGCCGCCTGATGGAATTGGTGGAGCGCACGCTCTCCACAGCCGCCATCGACCAGGTGGCGCGGCTGGTGATGGATAAGTTTCTGCGCCGGCAGCTGATCAAATCCGGCAATGAGGTGATCCAGCTCGGCTTTGACCAAAGCAAGCCGATGGAGATGGTGCTCGATGAAGCCGAACAGAAGATTTTTGCGATCAGTCAGGAAAAACCCAGTGCGGGCCTAACGCCCACGGCCGAAATTCTGACCAGCACCTTCAACGAGATCGAAAGCCGCTCCCTCGGAACCGCGGTTGCCGGGATCCCGGTCAACTTCTACGACCTCGATGCCATCACCCAGGGATTGCAGCGCAGTGATCTGATCATCGTGGCCGGGCGGCCGGCGATGGGAAAAACATCGATCGTGCTGAACATCGCCAAAAACGTAGCCCAACTGCACCAACTGCCAGTGTGCGTGTTCAGCCTGGAAATGAGCAAGGAACAACTCACCTACAGGCTGCTCTCGATGGAGGTGGGCATCGAAAGTGGCAGGCTGCGCACAGGCCGCCTGCAGCAGGAGGAGTGGCCGCTTCTGGGCCAGGGCATCAACAGCCTGGGCCAGCTTCCTCTCTTCATCGATGACAAACCGAATTCGGGCGTCCTGGAAATGCGTTCGCTCTGCCGGCGGCTGATGGCAGAGCAGGGGAAGGAGCTTGGCTTGATCGTGATCGACTACCTGCAGCTCATGGAAGGGTCCACCCCCGACAACCGCGTGCAGGAACTCTCACGGATCACCCGGGGCCTGAAGGGGATGGCACGGGAACTCAACGTACCGGTGATGGCACTTTCCCAGCTCAGTCGGGGCGTGGAATCGCGCACCAACAAGCGCCCGATGCTCAGCGACCTTAGGGAATCAGGCTCGATCGAACAAGATGCCGACCTGGTGCTGATGATTTACCGGGATGAGTACTACAACCCCGAAACGCCCGATCGCGGCATCACCGAAGTGATCGTCACCAAGCACCGCAACGGACCCGTGGGCACCGTCAAACTGCTATTCGAACCGCAATTCACCCGGTTTAGGAATTTGGCGGCCTAAATAAAAAATGATTTACTCACAATCGCATAAATTTATTTTTATCGCAATCGACAAAACAGGATGCTCTAGCATAAGTACACTACTGAGACCTTACTCCACCATGCATAAGAATTTTATTTATGCCCGAAGCAGGCTAAAGCTCTTAGGGCCCTTGACTCGCCCATTCGGCATATACAATCAAATGGTATTTCCCGTTCATGCATCAGCAAGTCAAGCAAAGCTGTACTTCCCCAGAAGAGAATGGGAATCGATGTTTAAATTCTCCTTTGTAAGGCACCCACTCGATCGAATTACCTCCCGATATGAGTTTCTGGTCAAAAAGAAGCGCATACCCAACAACGAGACCTTTAGCAAATACCTCGAATCAATACTCTTAGGAAGAAAAAGATTTAAGCACCAGTATACCTACATCTTGGATCGCAACCGCAGACAATTGGTTGGCTGGTGGGGAAAGATTGAAAGAATTGAGCAAGACTGCGAAGTTCTGAGCACGAAACTCAACATTTCTCTTCCAAAGCCGCCAAGAATAAACGTCTCCAAAGATCCCGGAAAAAATTTTAGAGATTATTTTACGCCATCAGAAAAATCGGCTGCTGAAGATTTTTGTCGATACGACATAGAACTATTTAAATATCAGTGAGCCAAGCTCACTCATGAAAGATGCCAAGTACCTATCGGCTATTAAATGCACAATGAGAGTTGGGGGATAAATTACTTGAACTTAGGTCAACGCAGTTCTTTTGCTTTCTCCGACAGAATCCATTGTGGCATGCTTCAAACAAAAAAGATTTAGAATTACTAGGCCTGCACAACGTGATTTCATTTGAATAATACGAAGCAGCAAATAGCGCTAGCCAGAAACAATTGTCAGCCCCGATACTCTAACCAACTAGAATGCCCCGCAACAAAAAGCCAAAGTGATCTTCGAAGCACAAGTAGGCGAGGAATATACAAAATGCCAGCAAAGCCCAACTTCCCTCTACCGAAGAGAAGGCATTCTACAGCAATTAAATCCTTGAGGCTATTAGAGGCGACGAAGAGCTTTACCGATTTCACGAATCGTACGACGGTCTAACATCAAACAATGACCAACTCAATTGGCTCCACCGAAACCTTCGACG
>JBEDHM010000269.1:0-13208 GCA_041174105.1 Cyanobacteriota bacterium
CGGAAGTGCGCTCACCACTGAACGGCTATCTGATCAGGATTTACAGCTGGCCAGGGATGAAAGAAAGCGATCAGGGCCTGGCCATCATCGGACGAACCGATCGCATGCAAGTTTGGGCCCAAGTCTTCCAAACCGATCTTCACAGGCTGTCGATTGGCCAGCACGCCACTGTGACCGCTGAAAGTGGAGGATTCAAAGGCAAACTCAACGCCAATCTGGCCTCCATTATTGGCCTTGTTTCCGAAAGAGATCTCTTCTCCATTGCTGGCAACAACGACGTGAATGCCAGGGTTGTGCTCGTCAAACTAAACCTTCAGCCGGCAGACATTGCCCGAATCGCCAACCTCAGCGGCCTCAACGTGACCGTGCGATTTGATCCCTCATGAGTTGGCTGCAGCGCTTTGTGCGGCTCAACCTTGCAGACCTTCCCCTCGCTTGGCTGCAACTAAAACGCCAGCCGGTCCGCTATCTCGTTGCCGTCACAGGCATCGGATTTGCGGCCCTGCTGATGTACATGCAATTGGGCTTTCAATCGGGGCTTCTCAGCAGCGCCACAACCTTCTATGAGGCCCTCAACACCGATCTGGTACTGATCAGTCCTGCCACCCTCAACAGCGGCAATTTCCAACAGTTTCCCCAGTCGCTTCTCTTTAATGCCCTAGGCGTACAAGGGGTTGAAGAAGCCATCCCCTTGTACGTAGCCAATGTGAACGTGCAAAAGCTGGGGGGCATCAAACCCACCAGCCTCAGGCTCATCGGTTACGCCCCCGACAACAAGGTGCTGAACCTTCCGGATGTCATCGCCCAAAGCGACGTCATCAAAACACCGGGATATGTGCTGTTCGACACCCTGGGAAATCGCAACACGGGCCCGATCGCCGCAGCCTTCAAGGAACAGGGGGCCCAAACTCTCATTCTTTCCGACTTTTCAAAGACATTTCGCGTGATGGGCCTATTCAAACTGGGCTCCACCTTCGCCGCAGACAGCAACCTCATCAGCAGTGATACCACAGCCATTCAACTTGCCTATCGTCAAATCAATACCGGGGAAATCTCCCTGGGGCTACTGAGGCTTTCGCCCAACGCCAACCTCAAGTCTATTCAAAATTATTTAACCAAGGAATATGGACGAGAACTCCAAGTTCTCACGAAAAGCGAACTCATTGCCCAAGAAAGAAACTACTGGAATACCGCCTCTTCCTTCGGTGTGATCTTTGGCTTTGGCACCATCATGGGCCTCCTGGTTGGCGGAGTTGTGGTCTACCAGGTGCTCTACACCGATGTGAGTGATCACCTCAAGGAGTACGCAACCCTAAAGGCCATGGGATTTGCCGATCGCTTTGTGCTCGTGATCGTGATCCAAGAAGCCTTACTGCTTGGAATCTCCTCCTTTATCCCTGCCACCATCATCAGCACAGCGATGTACGCCTTCCTCACCAGCGCCTCGGGCATCCGCATCGAGATGACATCCGACAAAACCGTGCTCGTTGGCTCCCTGACCCTTGGGGTCTGTGCCGCTTCAGCAGCCATTGCGATACGCCGCTTGAAAGACGCTGATCCAGCCTCCGTTTTCTAAGCCAAACGATGTCAGATCCCGTCATTGCCACCGAAAACCTCCGCCATGCCTTCGGCGAAGGTGAGTTGCGCACGGAAATCCTCCATGGGCTCAATCTTCAAGTCGAGGCCGGCGAAGTCACCTTGCTGGTGGGCCCTTCGGGCAGCGGGAAAAGCACACTGCTCACCCTGATCGGGGCCCTGCGTTCAGTGGAAGAAGGCTCGTTGAAAGTGTTAGGGGAAGAACTACGGGGCGCCGACGAACAAAAACGCGTGGAGATTAGGAGGCGGATTGGATTTATTTTCCAAAGCCACAATCTTGTTTCTTCCCTCACGGTTTTGCAGAATGTTCAGCTGCTTCTCCAGCTCAAAGAACCCAATATTTCCAGACGCATCGAACGGGCCAGCGCGCTTCTCGATGCGGTGGGCTTAAGCCATCGACTTCACCACTACCCTGAAGAACTCTCCGGCGGGCAGCGTCAGCGGGTGGCCATTGCCCGGGCCTTGGCCCCTGAACCAGAACTGGTGTTGGCCGACGAACCCACAGCCTCTCTGGATAGTCAATCGGGTCAAGATGTTGTGGAATTGCTGGGTGATCTCTGCCGGCGCCGAGGCAGCGCGGTCTTGCTGGTGACCCACGATTTGCGCCTCCTCAAAGATGCTGATCGCATCTGGAGAATCGAAGACGGCCAGGTGCATCGCTGGCAGCCCGATGCCGCCAGCCTGGCAGGGGCCCATTGATCGCAGCGTGTCCACCCCAGCTCCTGAGTGACCCATGACCAATCCGATTTTCCCCCCTGCCTGGGCTGGCACATTCCAGTGGCAAAACCTCACAACCAGCTACGTCGCAGCACCAGCTCTCACCCCAGCCGACGCCACCCCGGTCGTGCTGATCCATGGCTTTGGCGCCTGCAAAGAACATTGGCGCCACAACGTCGAAGCCCTTCGCGCCGAGCGCAAGGTCTATGCGATTGACCTTGTGGGCTTTGGAGCCAGCGACAAACCCCCTTCCCGGCTCAGCGGCGAAACGGGCACCGCCAACGCGCTGCACTACGGCATCGACCTGTGGGCCGCCCAGGTGGAAGCCTTACTGACCGAAGTGGTGGGCAGGCCGGCCGTGCTGGTCGGTAACTCCATCGGTGGCGTTGTGGCCCTGGCGGCGGCTGCCCGGCTGGAGGCCAAGGGTGAACCGGCCCGTCGCGTGGTGCTGGTGGATTGCGCCCAACGGGCCCTGGATGACAAGCGCCTGGCGGAACAGTCGCCGTTTCGCCGCTGGGGCCGCCCCCTACTCAAACGGGTCGTTCAGCAGCGCTGGATCACCACACCCCTGTTCCAAGCCCTGATCAAGCCAGGCGTGATTCGACGCGTGCTCCTGGCTGCCTATCCATCCGGGGCCCATGTGGACGATCAACTGGTGCAGCTGCTGCTTGAACCCGCATTGCAACCCGGAGCGGCCGAATCCTTTCGGGGCTTTATCAATCTCTTCAACGACCGCATGGCCCCGGAATTGCTGGCCCAGCTCGGCACCCCCGTGGACTTGATCTGGGGAATCAAGGATCCCTGGGAGCCCGTGGAAGAAGCAAGGCGCTGGTGCCAATACCCCTGCGTTGAGAGCCTGGAGGAGTTACCCAACCTGGGACACTGCCCCCATGACGAATCACCGGATCTGGTGAACCCTCTTCTGCTGAAGGCCCTCAGCCACAGCGACCACACCGTTTGAAAGCCTGTCGATGAAGCGCCACGCCCTGTTGATTTTGTGCCTGATCGTTGCCGTCGACAGTGCCTGTTTTGGACTTTTGCTTCCCGTACTGCCCTTTTTCGTGGGCGATCTGATCGGCAGTTTCAATGCCATTGCCATCACCCAGGTGACCGCCCTCTATGCGGGGTGTCAATTGGTCGGGGCCCCCATCCTCGGCCGCTGGTCCGACCGATGGGGGCGCAAACCCCTGCTGGCCGGATCCCTTGGCGTGGGCAGCCTGGCGTTGCTCGGTGCAGGCCTGGCCTCCAATCTCACCCTGTTGATGGTGTTTTTGGGCATGAAGGGGGCCAGCGGCAGTGTGTTCGCGCTAGCCCAAGCCGTTGTGGCCGATAGCGCCGAAGAGTCGAAGCAACGCACGGTGAGCTACGGAGCCTTGGGCGCGTCCCTTGGGCTGGGCTTCGTGGCGGGCCCGGCAGTGGGGGGCATCATCGGCGCCCTGAACCCCAGAGCACCCTTTCTGCTGGCGGCGGCCTTCACCTTGGTGAATCTGGTGTTGGTTCTCACCATCCTTCAGGAAACCCGCTCCCAGCAATCCCACGCCAACCAGCCCCAGGAACCCCTGGCCTTCTTGAGTGCCGAGCGCCAGGGATTGCGCCGCTTACTCACTGTTTACTTCCTCTTTTATCTCGGTTTTTCGGCGTTCACCGGAATCTTCGTGATCGATGTTCGTGACCGCTTCGACTGGGGACCGCAAGCTGCTGGCTGGGTTCTCTTTTTTGTGGGGGTGGTGGCTGCCTGCGTCCAAGGAGGTTTCCTGCCCAAGCTGCTGATGCATTTCAAGGCAGGCAAGTTGGCTGGTTTTGGCTTGGTTCTGGTGGCGGTTGCCATCCTGGGGGTGGCCTCGATCACCGTGGGCCGCGACCTCTATCTCACCCAATTGTTGTTCGCCACCGGCGTGGGGCTGAGTACACCAGGGTTACGGTCCCTGCTCTCCCAAACGGTGCCGGCGAGCCAGCAGGGAATCCTGGGTGGTCTCACGCAAGGATCGATCAGCCTCACCGAACTGCTTGGCCCCCTGATGGCAGGCCGGCTGTATACCCATTGGGGATCAACCACCACCTACCAGGTGCAGGCGGCCCTGATCTTGCTGGCAGCCGGGCTTCTGATCGCCTCTCCCCATCACAGAAAGGATGGTCAGGCCGTAAACACACCCTCGGCGTAACCAATCAGCTCCACTTGGTGACCATCCGGGTCCTGAATGAACAGGGATCGGCAGCGCGGTCCGTAATCAAAAGCGTTCACGCTCTGACCACGGCGCCGCAAGTCTTCTTCCACCTCCTGGATGCGCCCATAGGTGATGCGAAACGCCACGTGTCGCATCGCCAAGGTGTTGTGGTCTGGGGAGGGGGAAGGATCGGCCCCATCGGCGGGGAAAAGATTGAGATAGCTGGTGTCGGTAATGCGCAAAATGAACGGAGGGCCCACCGGCAGCCCTTCCATGGCAGCTGGCCGTAAACCCAACACCTCCTGGTACCAGTGCATCGATGCCTGGGGATCGCGCACGGTGAGGGCCACATGGTCGAGGCCCTCAATAGCCGAAGGCAGAGGGGCCGAAGGCAAAGGGGCTGATGACATCGACTCGATCAACGCAGCAAACCGGCTGCGCGCTTCTCGCGCAACACCTTACGCAAGGCCAGGGTCATGGCATCACTGGCGAGCAGCAAATCCCCGTGGCCATCAAGATCCAGCACCGCCGGGGTGAGCGATTCCACCATCCGTTGGTCCTCCGCCATGAAACGTTCAACGCGCCCCCTGGAGTTGCCATCCACCAGTGGATGACGCAGGAAGGAACGGAAATGACGCCACAGATTCAACGTGCGCTGTCCACCAAGCGGCACGTGGGCGGTGAGTAAGGAGATCTGAAAGTCGCCAAAGACCACGCGCACAAGCGACACATTGGCCAGCCAAAGCTGGATGTGTTGCACCCCTCCATCGCCGCCGCTGGCATCGGAGTCTTGATTCAGCAAACCCCGCAAACCCCTGCCTTGGTCAGCGCGGTAATGCCGGTCCCGGGGGGCCAGCACCTTTTCGTAGAGGCTGTCATTGGCCGACCAGCTCTCCACCGGTTCCAGCTGGTCGGGAGCCATGGCTCCAAAACTGCCTGCATGCACAAAGGGCGCATGGGTGAGGTCCATGAAAGCCTCCAAAACCCTCAGCCAATGGGCTTGCCAAACCACCCTTCCCTCGAGATGGCGCCAAGCGGGATCAGCGTTCTCAGGGATGGGCCCCACCTCTGGCAACGCTGGAAGTTCGCCCGGGGTGATCGTCTCGTCATTCGCCCACCACAGCCACAGAAAGCCAACGGCTTCCTGGCAGGGAATCGCCACCACCTTGGCCCGGCGGGGCATCGGCTCACCCGCGTGCTGGGCAGGGATGTGGCTGCAGGAACCATCATCGGCAAAACACCAGCCGTGGTAGCCACAGGCCAGCTGACCCTCCACAACCCGTCCGGCACTGAGGGCCGCCCCTTTGTGCGGACACCGATCACGCACGGCATGGGCGCGGCCGTCCTGATCCCGCCAAAGGGCGAAACGTTCGCCATGCAATTGCACCGCCAGTGGCTGGCCGGAGACCAGGGCTGAGCTCAGCTCAACGGCATACCAAGCATTGAACAATTGCATTGCAGTCGCCTTGGACAACGGACAATTGAGCCCCAGTCGTAGCACGCCCGATCAGGCATCAGGCCATGGGATTAACGGGCCAAGTGCGTTTTCCAGACGTCCACCTGGCGCACAAACCAGCCCTTGTCAGCCAAAGCCTGCAACAACGCCTCGGCCTCTGGATCGGTGATCGACCAGCTCCATTCAGCCTGCAGAACGCTCTCCAGGCCTGCGTGGGGCAAACCACCACGCAAACCAAACTTCAACAAACGGCGCAGGCCTGCGGGCTCAAGCTCGAGCAACAAAGCCATCGAGAGGGGACCCGAAGGCAGCAGCCCCAGGTCGGGCTTCGGTGCCATGGCTCAAAGCACGCTGCCGCGCAGGGTGGATGCCAGATCCCGCACTTTGTTGCTCCACGTATGGTCCGGGAAGGCGAGCAGCGCTAAGCCGCCACTGGCCAAATCGAGCAGCTCCTCGCTCAAGGGCAACACGGCACCGATCGGCACCTCGTAGCTATCTGCCACCCGCTGGCGCACCTGGTCCTGATCGAAATGCTGGGGCAGCTTGTTCACCACCAGGCGGATCGCGGGAACGTCAAGCCGTTCGGCCACCTCAATGGCGACCGCCGTACCCAGGTAATCCTGACTATCCGGCCGCATCACCATCAACAGGCAGTCGGCGATGGCCGTGGAGAGCAAGGTTTCTTCGTTGATACCCGGATGGGTGTCAATCACCACCACATCAAGCTTCAGCTTCTCGGCGAGCTCAAACAAAGCATCGTTGAGGCGCTCCACCTCATAGCCCTCGCGCAGCAACTTGGCGATCCGATCGCTCTCCATGGCTGCCGGCACCAACCAAACATGGCCATGGGCCTGCCTGACCTGGACCGGGGTGACCTCATGGGCGCAGTCACGGATTGCAGCGGTGCCCTGCAAGTGATCGTTGAGGGTCAACATGCCGGGTTCAGGCGTGAAGCCAAACAGCACATGCACCCCTGGGGAAGCCAGATCCGTATCCACCACCGCCACCCGCAGGCCCTCCAACCCCAAGGCCACCGCAAGATTGGCCGAAAGATTGGATTTACCGGTGCCACCGCGGAACGAATGCACCGCAAGAATCTTGACCATGGTCACGCCGGGTTCGCCAGAGGAGAGAATGGTGGGAGGAGGGCTTGAGCCGCCCCAAAAGTGCTCTGAGCACAGCAAACCTAGCCCTGGCAGAGGCAGAAGGACACGCCCAGCCCCAACGACCCACACCCGAGCTCGCCTTTGAAACTCTCCGCCCGTCTCGTTGTCCTTGGGGTGACCGGCCCGATTGTGGGGCTCGTCATTTTTCTTGCGATCGCATCAGCGGCTTCGATCTCCTTGGCACAAAAGGCCAAGGTTCAGATCAATGCGTTGTTCAATGCTGACAACCGCACAAAACTGCTGCTGGCCACCATGTCGATCCAAAGCGATGCCGACGGGGCCACCAAACAACTGCTCAAGGATTCCCTGCAAATCTCCAAATCGCTCGACCCCCTTGATATCAGTCCCCAGGGAGTTGTGAGCTGGAAAGGACAGCCAATCAAGACCAATCAGGCGCCTACATTACTCAATAATCTGCTGCGAACACCCCAATCGATGCCCACAGAATCGGCCTCGGTGTACTTCAAGGGGGGCGATGGCGTATGGAAAAGGCTGACCGGCATTGATAGTGAAGGCACGCACCTAAAGCCGGGGTGGGTCCCACCAAAAGCCAACATTGATGAAATGCGCGCCCTCTACACCCTCAGGGATGGGCGGATACAACCACGCGACACCATGCTGCTGCGCGATGGTCACTGGCGGATGTACCGCCTAACACCCTTGCAGCCAGTTGGGCCCAAGCAAATGATGGTCTTGGGGGTCAGCGTACGCAATGACGCAGCCAACCGGATGCTGACCAGCAGTGCCAGCCTGTTTCCATACAAGCATCACCAAGAAGCCTTCTTTGGCTTAACTCCCAGTGGGCAGCTCTATTGCAGCTTTGCCAAGCCCAGCGCAAAGGCCTGCGGCGAGCTCCAACAGATCATGCAGCGAACCGGTGGCATTCCCAACCCAACGCATGGCAAGACAGCCTCATTGATGGAAAGGCGCTACCAAGCCTTGGATCCCAAAACCCATAAACCGATTCAGAAACATCTGTTCATTGCCACCTTTCCCTATTGGCACTGGATTGCTGTGATTGAAACCCAGGAATCGCTGCTCGGCCATACGCTCAATCCCCTCAAAGAAACGACGCGAGACGTGGTTTTGATTTTGCTGGGTTCGAGTCTTCTTTTGATTGCCGGTGCTGCAGCGGGCGCTCTCAAAATGAGCCAGGGGATCCAACGCGATCTGGCCGCCCTGGCGTCGGCAGCCGATGCCATTGCCCATGGCGAATCCATGCAGAGCCTGAGCTACCCAGAAAACGATTCGATTGGCACTCTGGTGGAAGCCTTTAATCGCATGTCTGGCGCCGTGAAGAACCGCGAAGACTCCTTAAAAGCAAAAATCCAAACCCTGGAAATCAATATCAATGAGCAGGCTTTGCATGGGCAAATCTGCTCGATCACCGATGACCCCAACTTCTCCAAGCTCAACCTTCGCGCCAAAGCAATGCGTCAACGCAGGGAATCACGAGCCAAGCAAAGCCCCGAGCAGGAATGATCGGCCCATCCAAGGGAAAGATTTAGCGCATTCTGGCCAGACCAACCGGCAAACTCAGGCGCTCCAAAGGATTCCCTACAGCCTGTTCCAGGGGAGCATCCTGGCGGTAGGCCAAGCCACTTGCTCGCGCTAAATCCACCAAAGCAGTGTTGTAATTGGTCAACACTTCGATGTAAGACTGAACGCCCTGGGTGAGATCTTGCTGGGCCTGAACCACATCGGTGATCGTGCCATAGCCGGCATTGAAACGAAGGCTTTGCAAGCGAAGAGCCTGGGTTGCTGACTTCACGCGATCGGATGCCACGATCACAGCTTTTCGGCCCCAAATCGACTGGGCGTGATACGACTGCACCTCTTGGCGCACCTGGTTCACAGCGCCCTGCACCGAGGCTTCTGCTGCACGGGCCTTGGCCAAGGCCGATTCCGCATTCATCCTGGCTGCGCCACCATCAAATCCCGTAAACGTGATTTGAAGCGCACTGGAACCATTAAAGAATTGACTGTTAGCCCCAGGCACATCGGGCGGGGTCAAGCCGGTGTAGTTGTAGTCATAGGTCCAATACAGGGAATTCACCAGGGCAATCGTGGGCCGATACACCGCCAGATCAATCTTGGCCTGGGCTTTGTTGACCTGAACCTCCGTGAGCTTCTGCTCAATCACCTTGCGGTAATCCATCGCCGCTTTCAACGTGGGCTCCAGCTCGGCCTCCCAGCTCCCCAGGGGCACAAACGGCGCTGCCACACCAATGGCGTTGGCGTTGGCCACCGAAAGCAGCTCAGCCAACTTGGCCTGGGCCACCTGAACAGCCTGCTGGGCATTGAGCAGATTCACCTGATCGGTGTTGAGCACGGTGAGCTGCTTCGCCAACTCAAGCTTGGATGCCACACCCAACTTCATCCGGGTTTGGGTGAGGCGATAAAGCAATTGATCATTGCTGACCAGCTGCTGACTGGTGATCACCTTGGCAAGGGCACTCTGAAGATTGATATAGGCCTCCTCGGTGCGGAGGGTGTTATCCCTGCGCGCAATCACATAGGCATCTGCCGCCTGCCGCACCAGATACTTGCTTTTCCAGATCGTTGCCGTGCGCAGCGGATCATAGATATTCCAGTTGATATCAAACTGGGCCAGGGACTGGAAATAACTACTGGTGAAATTAGTTGTGGAGCAATAGGTAGCCCCTGGGTAACACGTTTGGGGGCCCCCACTCAGGGCACCTTGGTAGTTGTACGCAGCCTTCTCGCCATACCAGCCAGTGTTGAGGGTGGCATTGATCACAGGCCACCAGGTGGCATAGGCGGCACCCAGACTGTTTTCAGTGGCCACCAGGTCGTTGTACGACTGGCGCACCACCGGGTTCCTCTGATTGGAGAGCTGCACGGCCTCGGCCAGGCTCAACTTGGCCAGGCGAGCATCGGGCAAGGGCGCCAGATTGGTCTGGGGAATAGGCGTCGATTGGGGCCAGCCACTGCCGAGAAACTCCACCGCTTTGGTCGGGGGTGGCCCGGCTGGCCCATTGGGATCGGGCACGGCACCGGCGGCCTTGACCCCAGGCCCTGCAGAGACACCACCAGCCAGCAGGGCTGCCGCCAGACCGATCGGCTTCAAAAGCCCAAGGAAACTGCCCGTGGCAAGTGAATGACCTCTCATCGCACCTGGGCCACCATGTAGCTGAAGGGCAAATCAATCAATTTGCCGGCCTTGGGCACGTAGGCACGCTTGTTAAAAACGTCGTAATTGTGTTGCTCGATCACATCAAGAATTCCCCGATACAAGCGCAGCGAAGCCCAAACCGGCCAACGGGCATCGGGAGCCAACCAGCGCACCCCCGCTTCTGAACGGGCAAACCACTCCCTGGCCCGCTCGAGCTGGAAGCGCATCAGGGCCCGCCAATTGTCGTTGAGGGTGCCAGCGAGCAAGTCCTGCTCCGAATACTGGAACCGCTCCAGATCCTCTAGGGGCAGATAAATCCTTCCCCTAGCGCGGTCCTCACCCACATCACGCAGGATATTGGTGAGCTGGTTGGCAATGCCCAAGGCCACCGCCGCCTGCGACGTATCGGGCCGATCACTCCAAGGCGCTGTGGTGTAGGCCGCATCAAGGCCCATCACCTCCTGGGTCATCAGACCCACGGTGCCCGCCACCCGATAGCAATAGAGCTCCAGATCATCGAAGGTGGCATAGCGGTGGTGCTGGAGGTCCATGCGCTGACCCTCGATCATGTCGAGGTAGGCCTGCAGGGGCTGGGGATAGCGCTCCAGGGTGTCGCGCATCACCAGATCCAAACCGTCGCGCACCACCCCGTCAAACAAATCCCGGGTGCGCTGCTCCCACTGGTCCAGCCTCTCGGCCAGCTCATGCACCGGCCGGGCCTGGGCCTCCGGGCTATCCATCAGCTCATCGGTGCGGCGGCACCACACGTAGATGGCCCAGATCGCGCGCCGCTTCTGCGGCGGCATCAACAATGTGCCGAGATAGAAGGTTTTGGCCCACTCGGCCGTTTCGAGACGGCAAGCCTCATAGGCCTCTTCCAAACTGGGAAGGGGAGCGTGAGCCTTGGGCGGATCAGCCAACACAGGAACGGAAGAGGGGCTCAAGGGGGCTTGATCAGGTAGCAGCCTGGGCCGTGGCCCGGGGCTTGGCAACCGCCGGCTGGCGATCAATCGCCGCAGCACATTGCTTGCCACTCAACACAGCCCCCTCCATCGAAGCGAGGTAACGCTGCATCGTGTAGCAACCGGCCAGGAAGAAGTTCGCGATCGGCGAGGCCTGGTCGGGGCGCAACTGCTGACAGCCAGGCACGGTTTTGTACACAGAGAGGGGCGTTTTCACCACCTTGGCCTTCCGCAGGGTGGCCTGGTTGTCGCCGGTGAAGTGCATGGGGAACAGGCGCTTCAGCTCCTCCAGCGTGGCGGCAACGATGTCGTCATCGCTGCGACCGATCCAATCCTTGGCCGGGGCGAACACCAGTTCGAGCATGGAGCGGTTGGGATCTTCGTATTCGCGGCAGGTGTTGCTCATGTCGGCATACACGCTGAGCAGATCACTCCGGCTGAACAGCAGGTGATCGATTTCCGTGAGTTTGCGATCAAACCAAAGATGGATGTTGATCACGGGCACCCCATTGAGGCCATCGAGCTTTTGGAAATAGGGCATCTGTTTCCAAGCCTCAGGGATCAACAACTTGAACGGATCCACCGGCAGGGCACTCACATAGGCATCTGCCTCGATGCTGCGGGGCTCCTGGCCCTTGATGCCGCCAATCTTGAAGGCCTTCACGGTGCCATCATCGTTGAGCTCGATCTGGCGCAAGGGCGAATCCAGGTGCACCTCGCCCCCATGGGCACGGATGTAATCAACGATGGGCTCACAGAGCCGCTCGGGCGGATTGCCATCCAGGAAGGCCATCTTGGAGCCATCACTTTCCTGAAGGAACCGGTTCAAGGCGGTGAGCACCACAGTGCTGGAGATCTCCTCAGGGTTGATGAAATTGAGGGCTTTGCTCATCGCCAGAAACACCTCATCATTCACCCGGTCCGGGATGTTGTGGAGGCGCAACCATTCACTCCAGGAATATTGATCGCACTCTTCCACGTAGGCCTGCCCGCGCAGCATGGCCGGCACCAAGCCCAGGCCAAAGGCAATCTTCTCCGGCCAGGTGAGCATGTCGTTGTTGCCCAGAATCGCGGCAACCCCGTTGATGGGAGCAGGTAAATCGGGGAAATCAAAGCGGCTATAGGTGCCAGGGGTTTCCTTCTGGTTGAAGATCATGGAGTGGGATTTCCACTGCAAACGATCCTCGATATCGAGTTCCTTAAACAGCTGGCGCATGTTGCGATAGGCGCCAAAGAAGATGTGCAATCCGGTTTCGTACCAATCGCCGTCTTCGTCCTGCCAGGCCGCCACCTTGCCGCCGAGCACGTCCCGGGCTTCCACCACCACCGGGGTGTGGCCGGCATCACACAGGTATTTGGCGCACGACAGGCCGGCAAGACCCGCTCCGGCAATGACGACGCGCATTCCCAACCATCCAATCGTGACGCCAACCTTAAAGGCCCCCCATGCCTACAGTTGACCGATCGGGTGCCACCAACTGCCAGACCATGGCCGACCTGCTCCAAACCGAGATCCCATCAGGCCAATCCCAGGCAGGCCAGACCCTGCTGAAATCCACCACCCGCCACGTGCGGGTGTTCACCGCGACGGTGGAGGACGGCAATTTGGTGCCCGCCGGCGACCAGCTCACCCTCGATCTGGATCCCGACAACGAATTTCTCTGGGACGCCCCCGTGCTCACCAAGGTGCAGCAGCGTTTTAAGGAGCTGGTGGAGGCCCAAGCTGGCGCCGACCTGAGCGAATACAACCTGCGTCGCATCGGCTCCGACCTGGAAGGCTTCATCCGCCAGCTGCTGCAGGCCGGGGAGCTTCGCTACAACCCCGACGCCCGGGTGCTCAATTACTCGATGGGTCTGCCGCGGAGCCCTGAAACCCTGTGACCCGCTCGCGCTACGGCTCCTACGAGGATGGGCGCCGCCCGGCTGGCGGCCGCAACAACAACCGCTACGACAACCGCTACGGCGACGGCTACGACGATCCCCGTTATGACCCGAGGGAGTCGATGGGAC
>JBEDHM010000270.1:0-2521 GCA_041174105.1 Cyanobacteriota bacterium
ACAGGAAGATGCCCACCCCCACATTGCTCACCAGCAGGTTCTGGCCGAAGGGCACCACGAGCCAGGAGAGGATCACCGGCACCAGCACCAGCACCGGCCCGAGGGTGAACAGCAGGCCATCGGCCCGGGCCGGAATGATGTCTTCTTTCCACAGCAGTTTCAGGCCGTCGGCCAAGGGCTGCAGCACCCCCAGGGCACCGGCATACTCCGGACCAATCCGTTGTTGGACGGCGGCTGAGATCTTGCGCTCGAGCCACACGTTGACGAGCACGCCCACCACGGCTGCCACCAGCACCAGCACCATCGGCAGGGGCAACCAGAGCAGGTGGGCGGCACCGGGGCTGAAGCCCAGTCCCTGCAAAGCCTGCTCAAAACTGGCCTGCAGATCGAGGCCCCCTGGGGCGAGAGCCGGGTTGCTCACCATGACGGCAGCTCAGATGGACGCAACTTAGCGGGCCCCAAGGGGAAGCCATTGCCTCTCGGAATGGCCTGTGTAGATCTGGGTGGGGCGGTAGATCCGATTGGCACCGAGCTGCTCCTTCCAGTGGGCCAGCCAACCGGCGGTGCGGGCGATGGCAAAAATCGGCGTGAACAAGTCTTCGGGGATGCCGAGCTTGCGATACACCAGACCGGAATAGAAGTCGACATTGGGATAGATGCCCTTCGGACCAAGGCGGTCAGCGGCCACCCGCTCGAGCTTGCGGGCCAGATCGTAGAGAGGGTCATGGCCGAACTGGTCAAACAGCTCCTCGGCCAGTTTTTGCAGGATCACGGCTCGCGGGTCTTTGACCTTGTATTCCCGGTGCCCGAAGCCCATGATTTTTTGCTTCTCGGCAATGGCCCGATCCAGCCAGGGCTCCACCTGGTCTTCCGTGCCGATCTGCTCGAGCATCGCCAGCACGTCCTCGTTGGCGCCGCCATGGAGGGGGCCCGCCAGGGTGCCCACGGCCGAGGCCACCACCGCATAGGGATCGGTGAGGGTGCTGGCCGTCACCCGGGCGCTAAAGGTGCTGGCGTTGAGGCTGTGCTCTGCGTGCAGGATCAAGCAGGCATCAAAGATGCGGGCTGCCAGGGGATGGGGCTCCCGCTCGGTGAGCATGTAGAGGAAATTGGCCGCGTAGGCGAGGTCATCGCGGGGCTGAATCGGATCCTGGCCTTTGCGAATCAGCTGGAACGCCGCCACCATCGTGGGGATCTTGGCGATCAGGCGCACCACCGCCGCCACGATGTATTCGGGGTTATCGAGCGCCCTTCGGGAATAGAACAGGCCCAACGAGGCGGCGCTGGCCTGCAGCGCATCCATCGGATGCCCCCCCGAGGGGAAGCTTTTCATCATGTCGCGGATGCGGAAGCTCACCCGCCGGTGCATCTGCACCTCCTGCTCAAACGCCTGCAACTCGGCGGCGGTGGGCAACTCCCCCCAAATCAGCAGGTAGGCCGTTTCCAGAAAACTGCTGTGGGCAGCCAGCCCCCCCACCTCGTAGCCGCGGTAGGTGAGCTTGCCGGCCAGGCCATCGATGTCGCAGATCGCCGACTGGGTGGCTGGCACCCCTTCCAGACCTGGACGAAACACGGGAGCCGCCGTCTCGACGGCGGAACGGCCCTTCTCCAAGCTGGCTCCTGCCGAACTGGCCATCAGTGGTGCCTTCCCAACACGTACCAATGGCTTGAACCTACGGCCAGCCGCCGGCACCCCGCCGTAGCGCACGCTGCCGCGCAGGCCCCGCTAGGGGCCTAGGAGTTGCTTGGGGCCGGCCAGGAGCCGCAACTGGGCCAAGCCAGAACCGAGGCTGAGCAGGGCCACCCCCGCCTTTTTCAAGGTGATGGTGCCGCTCGGGGCCCCGATCAACCGGGCGGCCAGATCCCCCAGATCGGGCTCATGGCCCACCAGCACCAACCGCTGGGTTGATCCCGGCTGGGGCGACTGCGCAGAGGCGGCCCGCTGGAAGGCCCGAATCAGGGGCACCGGATCACCGGCGGGCGCCAGGGCTGGATCAATGCGGAAATCAGCGCCGCCAGGCCCAAACAGACCCGCCTGGGCGGCAATCTCGGCTGTCTGGCGGGCCCGCACCAGGGGGCTGCTGACGGCCTGGCTGCTGCCCAAGCCCAGCGCAACCAGGCGCTCGGCCACGGCCTGGGTGCGCCGGCGACCAAGGTCCGTCAAGGCCCTCTCCCGATCAGGGCGATCGGCCCCTCTGTCCTCGGCAATGCCGTGGCGCAGGAGCAGAAGGTCAACCAAAGCTCAAGCGGGCCTTGAGATGGAGCGCCTGGGGCTCAGGCTCCAGGCCCAGGGTGAGGCCATCCACCGCTTCGGCCAGGGGCTGACCCGCCAAACCCGAAAGCAGGCGCCAGGTACTCCAGCGCTGCAGGAGGTCGTGCGCCTTGGCCTGGCCCATCGCCCATTGCAAGGGCGCCTTGGGCATCTCCAGGGCCGCCAGTTGGGCCAGCTGCTGGCTGGGCGCCTGGCGTGATTCACGCTGCTCGGCCAATCCCTCAAGGGTTTGGCCCCACCAGGCCAGGG
>JBEDHM010000271.1:0-3309 GCA_041174105.1 Cyanobacteriota bacterium
CCAGCTGCAGGGCCGTACACAGCTGGGTGTCTCGCACCTGGCTCGGGTGCAGATTCACAAGCGGCAGAGCCGGATCCTGCAACCAACCCACCCAGTAGCCCGGCCGACTGGAGGCCTGCAGACGCACAGCCGTGGTGGCGCCACTGTGGAGGGCCACACCGCGGCGCTCGACGTCGCCGGCCAGGGTCCAGGCCTGGTTGTAATCAGAGGGCCAAGCAATCACTAGAACTTCCAGCCCACACCCAGGTTGAAGCGGTAGTTACTGGTGAAATCCTGGGTGGCCACTTCAAGCCGCAAGGGGCCCACAGGGGTATTCACAATCAGACCCGTTCCCACCGAATAGCCATCGCCGGGCTTGCCAAGAAGGCCGCCGAGATTGCCGGGTACATCTTGCTGGGTGCCAAAGGTGGTGCCGGCATCAAAGAAGAGTTCCCCACTGATGATTTTGAACAGCGGGAAGCGGTATTCGATCGTGGCCTCAGCCATGCTCTTGCCCACACCCAGGTCGCAGTCGTAATAGCCGCGAACGGAGTTACCGCCACCGAGACAGAAAGCTTCGTAGGGAGGAATGCTGCCCAGCATGGTGCCAGCCGTGGCCTGGAACGCGAGGGCCTGCTTGCAATCAGGGGTTTCCCCTGGCTTGGCCCTGCAACCCTTGTAGATCTTGATCCAGTTCACCGGGATGTAGTGGGTGAAGCTGGTGCGCAGGCGGTTGAAGGTGGGGGAATCGGGGCCCACCGACATGAATTGCTCCGTGCTGGCCGTAAAGAAATTGCCCTTGGTGGGGTTACGGGGATCATTGAGAGTGCTGTAGGTGGATCCCAACCGGAAACTGAGCAACTGATTTTCCGTAGCGCAGTTGTAGGCAATACAGATGCGATTGGTGCCATTGGACGTGGCCTGGGATGCGATGGCGCCCGAATAGTCCATCGGGGTAACCTGCTGACCACCAAAGGCCAGGATCAAATTCCAGGGCGCTTTTTTGAAGGGATCCCCACCATTGAGTGGCCTCACAAATTGCACACTGGCGCCAATCCGCTGAATCGAAACCTGGTTGCCCGTACTTTGATCATTACCAGGATTGATGGTTGTGAAGTAACCACCATCTTGGCTCTGGTAACTCTGGGGAACCTCCCGGCTAAAGAACACCCTGGTGCGCATCGAGGTGCGGTATTTGTCGCCCTTGATCCAGGGGTTGGTGAAGCTGATATCTCCGAGGCCGCCATACTGACCATAGGAAATGTTGGTGCCCAAATCCCAGGCGCGGCCAGCGAGATTGGAATCATTCAGCTGAATCTGGCCAAAGACACCCTGGCTTTGGCTATAGCCAATGCCACCTGAAACGGAGCCCGTGGATTGCTCCACGATGCCCAACACCACAATGATTTTTCCAGGCTCAGCCGCCACCGGCTTGAGCGTCACCTTCACATCACCGAACAGGCCCGTGCCATAGAGGCGCTTGATATCTTCCTCGAGGGTGCGGCGGTTAAAGACGGCACCGGGCTTGAGGGAAATTTCCCTGGTCACCACATAGGGCTTGGTTTTGCCTTTGATCGGCTGACCTTTGTCATTGGTGGTGGACCCCTCTTTGTTGATGAACTCCACTTCCACCCCAGCCACGGTGCCTTCGCGCACCTGAAGCTCCACATCACCCTCCGGACTCACCCGGCTGGGCCCGGTGACCCGGGCCAGGGAGTAGCCCTGGTCGGCATACCACTTCTGCAGTTCCTGCATGCGCAGCTGCAGGGTGTTGAGGTTGAGGGTTTTGCCGTAATCAGCGGCGAAGGTGTCCTTGATCACCTGGGGTGGCAGTTTGGCCTTGCCCAGATCCACCGTGACCTTCTTCAGCACCGGGTTGGCCACCACCGTGACCACCAGACGCACCCCCAACGGGCCATCGACCGGCTGAATGCGCACATCGGAAAACCAGCCACTGGCGTAGATCGCCGAGAGATCGGTTTGCAGCTCCGTGCGGGTGACCCGGCTACCAGGGGTGATCGCCATGGCGGCATAGGCGGCCAATTCCAGCCGCTCCCGCTCCGGGTGGCCCTCCAAGCCCTGGATCACCACCTCCGAGATCAACACCTTTTTTTCTGCCGGGGCTGCAGGCAGGGCGGCCCCATCGGCCCCCTGACTGGCGGGAAGTGGCGCCGCGGGCTTACCCGCTGGGATTGGCACCGCCGGCTTGGCTTTGGTGGCAGGAACAGCCTTGGTTGCAGGAACAGCCTTGCTGCCAGGAGCGGGCTGGGTTTGGGCCTGGGCAGGCGCCGGGCCCAACGCCATCAGGCCGGCCCCCAGCATGGGCAAACCCGCTCCAAGCAGCGGCAGGCTGGCTCCCACAAAGGGCAACGCAGCAGCCTTCAAACGGAGCGAGCCAGCCATGAAAACCGTTATGGCGCGGACTAGCCGCAAAGTTGCCCGACCTTACCCGTAGACGCGGGGTTCAGGACAGACCCCTTGGACCCGTTTGAGGACCTCCCCGTAGGCCTCCACAACACCGCCCAAATCCTGACGGAACCGATCCTTGTCGAGGATCCGCGCCTGGTGATCCGTGGTGGCCACATCCCAGAGCCGGCAGGTATCGGGGCTGATCTCGTCGGCCACCACCAACTGGCCAGCGGCGGTGAGGCCCAACTCAATCTTGAAGTCCACCAACGCCAGGCCAATGCTGGAAAAGAGATCCCGCAGTTCGCTGTTCACCTGGCGGGCCAAAGCCTCCATCGCCTCCCGCTGGGCCTGATCCACCAGGCCCAACAGCGCCAGCCGCGCCTCGGTCAGCAGCGGATCGCCGAAGGCATCGTCCTTGTAATAGAGGTCGAGCAAGGGCGGGTCCAAGGGCGTACCGGGCTCGATCGGCATCTGCTTGCACAAAGAGCCTGCGGCGATGTTGCGGATCACCACCTCAATCGGAATCACCTGCACCGGCTTCACCACCATCCAGCGATCCCCATCGACGCCCAGGTAGTGGGTGGGCACCCCGCGTTGCATCAGGTGCTCAAACAACAGCGCCGAAATGCGGCAGTTGAGCGGGCCCTTCCCGGCCAGCTGGGCCTTTTTGAGGGCGTTGAAGGCGGTGGCATCGTCCTTGTATTCCACCGCCACCACATCGGCCTGATCCGTGGCATACACACGCTTGGCTTTGCCTTCGTAGAGCAGGGCGCCGAGGGAATAGGCACGCATGGCTGGTGAGCGGATGGGGAAGGGAAGGTGGACGGGGTGTGGAGCTGGCTGAGGCCTGGGCGAAAAACGGGACTGGTCAGCCCAGGAGCTGGTCAGCTGGTCTGGGTGGGGCCAGTTGGTCAGGGTGCC
>JBEDHM010000272.1:0-11391 GCA_041174105.1 Cyanobacteriota bacterium
GCTCACGAATGCGGTCAAAGACCACCACGGTGTCGGTCACCGAATAGCCGGCCACCGTGATCAGGGACACGGCAAAGAGGGAATCCACTTCCACGCCAGCAAGCAGGCCCAGCCAGGCAAAGGCGCCACAGGTGATCAGCACATCGTGGCCAAGGGTGAACAGAGCCAAAAAGGCAAACACCCCGTCGTAGCGGAAGGTGATGTAAGCGGCGATCGCGGCAAAACTGACCACCAGGGACACCACGCTGCCCTTCAGCAGTTGTTGGCCCAGGGTGGGGCCGATGGTGTCAACCGAGGTGCCGTTGGGATTGAGGGGGCCCACGATCGCTGCCATCTGTTGCACCAGGGCGGAACTCTGGGTTGGATTGAGATCCTGCAGGCGAATCACCAACGAATGCCCCTGGTCGAGCACCTGCACCGACGCATTGCTGAGGTTGGGAGCGCGTTGATCAGCTTCCAAAGGCAGGCTGATCTTGGCGATGGCTGCCTGGATTTCGGGGGCCCGCACCGCTTGGCACTGACTGCCCTGGCATTGACGCTCGAGCTGGATCTGGGTACCGCCGGTGAAATCCAACCCCGGCTTGAGGGGTGAGCCGATCTCAGGATTCAACCAACTGATCACAAGGCCAATCACGCTCAGCAAGGCTGCCAGGCCTGAACCCAGCCAGGCGGTACGCCGATGGCGGCTGATGCGGAAACGGGGTTCGGGAGGTGTCATCAAACGGCCTTCACGGGAAGTTGGCTGGCGGGAAGGAAATAGGTGCTCTGGCGGAGGCCGGCATAACTCATCAGCAACCGCAGGATCGTGCGGGTGCAGGTGAGCGCCGTGAACAAACTGAGCAGCAAACCGATGGCCAGGGTCACGGCAAAACCCTTCACAAGGCCGGTTCCCAAGGCAAACAGGGCCACGCAGCTGATCAGGCCCGTGACATGGCCGTCGAGGATCGAAGACAAGGCCAACGAGAAACCGGCGTCAATCGATCGGATCAAGGTGTTGCCGGCACGCAATTCCTCCTTCACCCGCTCAAAAATCAGCACATTGGCATCCACAGCCATCCCGATCGAGAGGATGAAACCAGCAATGCCTGGAAGGGTGAGGGTGACTGGAATCAGGGAATACATCGCCAAGTTGAACAACGCGTACAACGCCAGGGCAAGCACCGCCACCACCCCAGGCAGGCGGTACACGACCACCATGAACACCGCCACCAGCGCCAGACCCGAGAGGGCCGCCACCAAACTGCGGCGGACGTTTTCAGTGCCGAGGGTGGCGCCGATCGTGCGCTGCTCAATCACCTTCACCGGCAAGGGCAAGGATCCGCCGCGCAACTGCACTTCCAGATCACGGGCCTCATCGGCGCTGAAATTGCCGGTGATGCTGGCCGCTCCACCCGTGATACCGGCCGCCTGGAACTGGGGCCCCACGCTGGCTTCACTGATGGAACGTCCGTCGAGCACGATTCCAAGCAACCGGCCCGTGCCAGCGATGCGCTGGGTGAGGGCGGCAAATTTCTCGCCCCCTTCCCGGTTGAACGACAGGGTGACATCCCAACCACTGCCAGCCTGTTGCTGCTGGCGGCCGGCCCCCACCAAATCCTTGCCGGTGAGCTCGGAGGGTTCGTAGAGCGCCACGATTTTGGTGTTCACCGACTGGAGCAGCAGCTCCAGCTCATCGGTTTGCGTGCTGCCTGGAGGCACCTGGATGCCAAGGGCTTCGAGGGCCTTGGCCAGATCCTCAGCCTTGATCTTGGCCTCGGCCGTTTGGCTCTCCTCGGGCGTTGCCGACTGCTTGATCTGGGTTTGCACCAGGGCCGCCTTGGCCTGGCGCTTGAGCTTCAGCAGGCCCTGCATCTCCGCATCGGTACCAGCGCGTTGGGCACGAAATTCCAGCAGCGCAGTGGTGCCAAGCACCTTGGCGGCCCGGCTCGGGTCCTGCTCACCGGGCAGTTGCAGCACCAGTTGGTCGTTGCCCACGGTTTGCAAGGTGGATTCGGAAACCCCCAACCCATTGATGCGCCGATCCAGCACATCCTTCACGGCTTCAAGCTGCTCCTTCTGAACCGTCTTGATCGCCCCACTGGGCAACACCTGAAGGGTGAGCTGGCTGCCACCTTGAAGATCCAGCCCCAAGGGCGGCGGGGCATTGAGCACCAACGCGGCTGAGGCGATCGCCAGCGCCAGGATCAGGGCAAACCACCCCTGTTGGCGTGCCATCTCAGATCCGACCAGCGTTGAGTTGGTGGGCGGCTTCCACGATCTGGTGGGGCTGAATGATCGTGAGGTTTTCGAGCACGCCGTTGTAGGGCGTTGGGATGTCCTGGGACGACAGGCGAATCGGCCTGGCGTCGAGGTCATCGAAACATTGCTCTGTGATCAGGGCGAGCAGTTCAGCCCCGATACCACCGGTTTTCATGCATTCCTCAACCACGATCACCTTGTGGGTTTTGCGGATCGACTTGGCGATGGTGGCCATGTCGAAGGGCTTGAGGCTGATCAAATCGATCAGTTCCGCATCCACGCCCTCTTGCTCGAGCTGTTGAACCGCCTTCAGGCAGTGGTGACGCATGCGCGAGTACGTGAGGATCGTGACGTCCTTGCCCTCCCGAACCACCTCGGCCTGGTCGAGGGCACAGGTGTAGTCGCCTTCGGGGATGTCTTCGGAGAGGTTGTAGAGCAACACATGCTCAAAAAAGAGCACCGGGTTGTTGTCGCGGATGGCCGCCTTCATCAACCCCTTGGCGTTGGTGGGGGTGCTCACGGCCACGATCTTGATGCCCGGCACCGCGTGGAAATAGGCCTCGAGCCGCTGGCTGTGCTCGGCACCCAGTTGCCGGCCCACGCCACCCGGACCGCGCACCACGGTGGGGATCGTGTAGTTGCCACCACTGGTGTAGCGGAGCATGCCCATGTTGTTGGAGATCTGGTTGAACGCGAGCAGCAAAAAGCCCATGTTCATCCCTTCCACAATCGGCCTCAGCCCCGTCATTGCAGCGCCCACGGCCATGCCGGTAAAGGCGTTTTCCGCGATGGGGGTGTCGAGAACCCGCAGCTCGCCGTATTTCTCGTAAAGGTCCTTGGTGACCTTGTAGGAGCCGCCGTATTGGCCCACGTCCTCGCCCATCACACAGACATGGGGATCCCGGGCCATCTCTTCGTCGATGGCTTCCCGGAGGGCGTTAAACAGCAGGGTCTCTGCCACAGGTTGGCTTGCACCGTATGGGCGCCAACCTATCTCAGCCTTCAGCGGGGCCGGATGCCGCCTGGCCCAGGCTGCGCAGGAACACCAGCAGCAACCCCAGGGCAATGAAGCCAAAGCTGAAGGTGGCCAGAAAGCACATGCCCACGATCAGGGTCTTCATCGCGGTGGCGATGCTCTGGGCAATGGCTGAGCTGTAACTGGGCGGATGGAGGGCGTAATGGGTCACCACCCGTTGACTGAGGCCCAGACACAGCCAGCCCAACCGCCCCGCGGTGAGCGATCCCGATAGGAAGCTCAATGGGCCCTTACGCGGCGCCTGGTCCTCGGCGCCAGCCGAAGCGGAGCCAGCCGAAGCGGAGCTGATGCCGGGTGAACCGGCTTCAGAGGAACCGGCGACAGGGGTGCTGGGCGACTGATCCATCAGAGCAGGCTCGCACCCTTGGCAACCAGACGGCAGCTCCAGGCGTCAAAACCTGCCGCTGCCAGTTGATTATTTAGTTGCTGTTGGGCCGCCTGGGCGGCCTCCAGGGAGGCAAACAGCGCAAAGGAGCTCGGCCCGGATCCACTCATGGCCACCGCCAGGGGCTGAAGGACCCCATCGAGTTGGCGCAGCATGGCCAGGCCCAGCCGCACACTCTCCACCTCCGGCTCCACCACCTGCTGAAGGTCGTTGCGCAAAGGGGGCAAGGCCTCACCGCTGGCAAGGGCCGGCAACAAGGCCCCCTGCCGCAGCGCCTGGCGGCGTTGTTCAAACTCCGCTTCGCCGTCGAGATAGAAATCAGCGCGCATGGCCTTGCATCGGCCATAGGCCCAGGGGGTGCTCACGTGGCTGCTGGGCTGCTTGATCAACAGCACCGCCAGCTGTTGGTTCGCTTGGGGACTCACGGGTTCGAGCCGCTCGCCGCGACCGAAACACAGCTGGGTACCGCCATCGAGGCAGAAGGGCATGTCGGAGCCAAGTTGGGCGGCCATCGCGGCCAGATCAGCCGTTGAAAAACCCAGCCCCCACAAGGCATTCAGCCCCACCAGGGCTGCGGCCCCATTGCTGGATCCCCCCGCAAGGCCCGCGCCAATCGGGATCTGCTTGAGCAGATGAATCTGGGCCCCCAGTTCGGGGAAACCTGAACGGGCCCGCAGCATCTCGCCGGCCTGCACGATCAAATTGCTTCCATCCGTGGGCAGGTCGGCCCGGTTGGTTGTGAGCCGAATGGCGCCATCGGCGGTGGTTTGGAAGGCGAGGGTGTCGCAGAGATCAATGGTTTGCATCACCATCGCCAGCTCGTGGAAGCCATCGCTCCGCAAGCCCAACACCTCCAGGTGCAAATTGATCTTGGCGGGAGCCGCCACCTTCAGAACTGCCATCCCAACCCCGCTAGCCCTGCGGCACTGCCACCCGATTCAAACCCTCCGCCAAGGCCACCCACTGGCCAGGGGCAATTTCCTGGGGCCGCTGCTGGAGGCTGATTCCTGCCTGGTGCGCCAGGGCCTCGATCGCTGAGGCTTCCAGCAGCCCACTGAGGCTGTTGCGCAGCATCTTGCGACGGGCGGCAAAACAGCGCTTGAGCAGTTGCTCCACCCGGCGAGCCAGGGCGGGGTCGAGCCTCGCTTCGGCCGGTAAGGGATCCATCGCAATCACCTCCGACATCACCTTGGGTGGGGGTTGAAAGCAGCGCGGCGGCACCGCACACACCGACTGGCAGCGGGCCAGCAACTGCATCCGCACACTGAGGGCTGAGTACTGGCTGCTGCCCGGCGAGCAGCGGATGCGCTCACCCACCTCCTGTTGCACCAGTAACACCAACCGCTGATAGGGCTTGGCCACCGGGCGATCAAGGCGCCCCACCAGCCGCTCGAGCAGCGGACCGGTGATGTTGTAAGGGATGTTGGCCACCACCTTGGAAGCCTCCGGCAGCTCAACGGCCAGGGCATCACCCGCCTGCAGCGTGAAACGGGGATTGCAGCCGAAGCGCTCCTGGAGTCCAGCCACCAGATCCCGATCCAGTTCCACCGCAGCCACCGCCTCGGCCGCTGAGGCCAACAGCCGCTCCGTCAAGGCCCCACGGCCCGGTCCCACCTCCAGCACCCGATCGCCTGGGCCGAGGTCTGCTGCCGCCACGATGCGGTTCAGCACCCCCTGGTCGACTAACCAGTGCTGGCCGAAGCGCTTACGGGCACGATGGGCAGCAAAGCTCATGGGCGGCGGCGGTTTGGCAGAGCCATCACTGCTCCAGATTGCCGCCTAGGCCAACCCCTCCATCAACCGGAGCCAACGGACCGCTCGGGTTGTGGGCGGCAGGGGCACCAGCGCCAACACCACCTCGAGCGAACTGCTGTGCCATTCGGGGTGCATGGCCAGCCAGCACAGCCAGGCCCGCTGGAGCCGTTGCCGCTTAGGTCGATCCAGGGCGGCGATCCCCCAGCCATCCGGGCCTTGCCGCCTGCGGCCCTTCACCTCCACCAGCAGCAGGCGAGCTGGCTTGCAGACCAGCAGATCCAATTCCCCCCAGCGGCAGTGCCAATTGCGGACCAGCAAGGTCCAGCCCTGTTGCTGCAACAAGCGCAGGGCCCGTTGCTCGGCCCAGCCACCGCTGAGGCCGCCATGGCGGTGACTCGTTGCTGCAGATCTCACCCCATGTCTTCACCCTGCCCCTACCAGTTCCACCGGGTGGTTCATTCCTACGCTGATCCCAGTGAGCGTGAACCCATGGGCCGCCAGCCGACTTGCCAGCCCACTTTCCAGCGAGGTCATCGCGGTCCGCAAGGTCATCGCACGGATCGCTGGTGGCGCACCGCCCTGGCCATCGCCGCATCCCTCTTGCTCTGCTGGTGGCCTCCAGCTCCGGCCTTTGCCGCCATGGATGTGGCCAAACAGGTGTTAATCGGTGCCGACTTCAGCGGCCAGGAGCTGCGCGGGGCCACGTTCAATCTCACCAACCTCCGTGATGCCACCTTTGCCGGCGCCGATCTGGAGGGGGCCAGCCTGTTTGGCGCCAAGCTGCAGGACGCCGACATGAGCAACACCAACCTGCGCGATGCAACCCTCGATTCAGCCGTGTTCGACGGCACCAACCTCACCAATGCGGTGTTGGAAGACGCCTTTGCCTTCAACACCAAATTCAGCCATGTGGTGATCGATGGGGCCGACTTCACCAATGTGCCCCTACGCGCCGATGCCCTCAAAACGCTCTGCGCGGCCGCCAGCGGCACCAACCCCGTCACGGGGCGCTCGACGCGGGACAGCCTGGGCTGCAGCTGAGGAAAACCAGCCATGAGCTTTGACGCCCGCAGCCTTGAGAGGCTCCAGCAACTGGGGCGCAGCCTGCCCCAGCCCCTGCCCAAACCAAGCCCTGAACCTGGGGCTGGGACCACCAAGGCCGCGGGGGCCAACGAGCGGTCCCAGCGGGACCAGCCCTCTGGTCTTCGCCATCGGGTGGAAACCGAGGAGGATCCCCAGGCCCTGTTTCGGGAACTGATGCAGGTCAGTCCTGATGGCCAGGTGCCCCCCCATTGGATGGAGCGGCTCAAGGAACTCGAACACCGGCAGCAGGAGAACCGGCTGCAGGAACGCCAGCAGGCCCTGGCCAGGCAGCAGACGCAGGGCCCCCAGAACGGCCCGCAATCCTCCAAGGCCAATCCGCAACGCCTTGCCAAAACCCCTTCCCAAAAGGGTCTTGGTCAACCCAATCCCCACATCGCAGCTGAGCACGGCGAGCTCTACACGGCCTTCCAGCAGCTGCTCCTCGAAGATGACAGCGATGGGGCTCCCGGTACTTCGCCCTGGCCCTAGCCGCCGCCTGCTGGGCAACCCGTATTCTGACCCCCAATTCTCCAGTCGCCATGGCCATTCGCATCGGGATTAACGGGTTCGGTCGCATCGGCCGCTTGGCCTTCCGCCGCGCCTGCACCCTGGGCGATGTGGAGGTGGTGGGCATCAACGATCTGATCGACGTTGATTACATCAGCTACATGCTTCGCCACGACTCCACCCACGGGCGCTTCAGCGGGGATGTGCGGGTGGAGAACGGTCAGCTGGTGGTGAATGGAAACCGCATCCGCATCAGCGCCGAACGGGATCCGTCCAACCTCGACTGGGGCTCCATTGGTGTGGATTACGTGCTCGAGAGCACCGGCTTTTTCCTCACCGATGAAGCCGCCCGCGCCCACATCAAGGCCGGTGCCAAGCGCGTGGTGATGAGCGCCCCCTCCAAGGACGACACTCCGATCTTTGTGATGGGCGTCAACAACCACACCTACGCCGGCCAGGCGATTGTGTCCAACGCCAGCTGCACCACCAACTGCCTGGCCCCGATGGCCAAGGTGGTGAACGACAACTTCGGCATCGTGAACGGCTTGATGACCACCGTGCATGCCACCACGGCCACCCAAAAAACGGTGGATGGTCCCTCGGTGAAGGATTGGCGCGGCGGCCGGGGTGCCGCCCAAAACATCATTCCCTCGTCCACTGGGGCTGCCAAGGCTGTTGGCCGGGTGATTCCCGAGCTCAATGGCAAGCTCACGGGCATGGCGTTCCGAGTTCCCACTCCCAACGTGTCGGTGGTAGACCTCACCGTGAATCTGGCCAAGCCCGCCAGCTACGAGCAAATCAAAGCTGCCATGAAGGCGGCTTCCGAAGGCCCGATGGCGGGCATCCTCGGCTACACCGAAGATGAAGTGGTTTCCACCGATTTCCTGGGTGAATCCTGCACCTCGGTGTTTGATGCCGGTGCCGGCATTGCCCTCACCGACACCTTCGTGAAATTGGTGAGCTGGTACGACAACGAATGGGGCTACAGCTGCAAGTGCATCGACCTCATGCGCCACATGGCCACGGTGGCCTGACGGCTGAGCCATCGTTCCACTCAGTTCGTTGACATTCCCAGCTCGTTCGTTGACAGCGGCTCGAGCTGACCTAAAGAGGGGCCTGGAATTGATTTCCCATGCCCCTCATCAACGCATTTTCTTCCGCCTGGGTCCGCTCCTTCGACTACACGGGTAGGTCCACCCGTGGCGACTTCTGGTGGTTCCAGCTGGCCGACATCATCGTGTTTCTGGTCTTGTCGGTGTTGGCTGCAGCGACCGCCCAGTCCGCTCCTGGCCTGTCGTCCCTTCCGGTCCTCTATGCCATCGCCCAGATCGTTCCCCATCTGCCCCTGGCGATTCGCCGAATCCGTGACAGCGGCAAGCCCTGGCCTTGGATTTTCATCCAGTTTGTGCCTGTGATTGGGGTGATCTGGCTGCTCGTCTTGTTCGTCCAGCCTTCCATCCCAGGCTGAATGTCCAGCGCCCTGGCGCCTGACGATTGGCGTCGCATCCGCGACGCCCTGCGTTATCAAGCGCGCGACCTCCACCACCGCTCCTATGCGGTACATGGAAGTCGCCGCGAATTGCTCTGGGAGGAGATGGATCGCTGCTTGGCCCTAGCCGATCAGCTCGAACACAACGGCCTCTGTTGAGACAGCGGTGGCACCTGTGGTTGGTTGCCACTGCGTGCTGTGTTCCCAGCTGATGTTCCTTCACCTCCCAGCCAGGCCCTGATCGAATGCGTTGGATTTTCTGAGTCAGCTGTCGAGCAGATCGTGCTGGCAGCGGATGGCTGTCCAGCTGCCGTGGCCCTACTGCTTGCCCTTGGCCTCGAGCGCTGCCTCAGCCACGGCGAGCAGCCGGCCGCCTTGCTCAACCACCTGCCTCAGCCTGTGATGGCGCCAGCCTGCCGCCATGGCGCAATGCAGGCCAACTACCGCTATTTGCTTCGGCTGGTCTCGCGCAAAAGCCAACGGATGAGCCTGGCCTGTTGGCGGCGCTACCCCGAAGGCTTGGGCTGGCAGCGCCGCTGCGGGCCGATGCCCCTGGAGCGCTTCCTGCAGCGTTTTCTCGAGCCAACGGGCCGCAGGCAGGCCAGCTTCAGCCAGGCCGGCGCCAGCTCTCGCGGCGCATCCAGCTGATCCAATCAGCCGAGATCTCCTTGGGGCAAACGGCCTCACATTCGAGGTTGTTGCCACAACTGCCAAAGCCCTGCTGCGCCATCGCCGCCTGCATGGCCTGGGCCCGGCGATGGCGCTCCGGCTGGCCCTGGGGTAGCTGGGCCAGATGGGCCAGCTTGGCCGCCACAAACAAACTGGCCGAGGCATTGCGGCAGCTGGCCACACAGGCCCCACAGCCAATGCAGGTGGCCGTATCAAAGGCCGAAGTGGCCTGCTCTTGACCGATCAAGATCGCATTGGCATCGGGGGCATTGCCTGTGTTCACCGAGCAGTAGCCACCGGCAGCAATCAGCTGATCGAGGCTGGTGCGATCCACCACCAAATCCTGAATCAGGGGAAAGGCACGGGCGCGCCAAGGCTCCAAAACCAGGGTGTCGCCATCGCGAAAGTGACGCAAATAGAGCTGGCAAACCGTGGTGCCGCGCTGGGATCCATGGGCCTGGCCATTCACCAAAAAACCACAGCTGCCACAAATGCCCTCACGGCAATCGTGTTCGAAGCTGATTGGCCGCTCGCCCTTGGCAATCAACTGCTCATTGAGTCGATCGAGGGCTTCCAGCAACGAGAGATCGACAGAGACGTGCTCCAGGCGGTACTGGGCGTAGGCGCCAGCCTGCTCGCCCCGCGCCTGCCGCCAGATCCGCAAATTGAGCGAAAGGGTGGCACCCATGGGCTAGCTCGCAGGGTCGTTCATGCAGGGTCTGGCCGTTAGCGGTAGTTGCGACTGCTTGGCTGCAGCAGGGTGAACTGCAGCGGCTCACTGTGGCGCAAGGGCCTGGAGGCCGTGGATTTGCTCCCAGCCGGTGCGCTCCCAGCATCCTGAGCCGGCCCGTACTCCCAGGCCGCGATGTGGGCAAAGACCGCATCATCGCGGAGGGCTTCCCCTTCAGGGGTTTGGTGCTCTTCGCGGAAATGGGCCCCGCACGATTCCTCCCGCGCCAAGGCATCACGCAGCATCAGCTGGGCCAGCTGGAAGAAATCCGCCACCCGCAGTGCCTTCTCCAATTCCTCGTTGGGGCCATTCGGCTCGCCGGGCACCCGCACATCGCCATAAAACCGCGCCTCCAGCTCGGCCACTTGCTGCAGGCCCAGCTGCAGGCCCTCGGCGCTGCGGCTGATGCCGCAGTGCTCAATCATCAGGTGGCCCAGCTCGCGGTGGAAGGCATCCACCGGCTGGCTTCCGCGCACACCGACCAAGGCCCCCAGGCGGGCCTCGGCGCAGGCCATCGCATCGCGACAGGCTGGGTGATCGGCCGTGATGGTGGGGCTGGCATGCCCTGCCAACCAGGCGGTCACGGTGGCCGGTGCAATGAAGTAGCCATCCGCCAGGCCCTGCATCAAGGCGCTGGCACCAAGGCGGTTGGCACCGTGTTCCGAGAAATTGGCCTCACCCAGCACAAACAGGCCCGGAATGGAGCTCATCAGGTGGTAGTCCACCCAGAGGCCGCCCATGGTGTAGTGCGGCGCCGGATAGATCCGCATCGGCATCGCCATCGGGTCTTCGCCGGTGATGCGCTCGTACATCGCAAACAAATTGCCGTAGCGCGCCTCCATCGTCTCGCGGCCCACTTCTTGGATCGCGGCGCTGAAATCCAGGTACACCGATCGGTTACCAGGGCCCACCCCATGGCCATCCCTGCACAGCTCACGGGCCCGGCGGGACGCCACATCCCGGGGCACCATGTTGCCGTAGGCCGGATAGGCACGTTCAAGGAAATAATCCCGCTCCGCCTCGGGAATGTCGGCGGCAGGCCTGGTGTCGTTGGCCCTGGCGGGCAACCAGATGCGGCCATCGTTGCGCAGGCTCTCACTCATCAACGTGAGCTTGCTTTGGTAGGCGTCGCCGCTGGGAATGCAGGTGGGATGGATCTGGGTGAAACAGGGGTTGGCAAACAGGGCCCCCCGGCGGTGGGCTGCCCAAATGGCGCTGGCGTTGGATTTGAGGGCGTTGGTAGAGAGGTAGTAGACGTTGGTGTAACCACCACTGGCCAGCAGCACGGCATCAGCCGTGTGGGTTTCCAACGCCCCGCTGATCAGATGGCGGCAGACGATGCCCCGGGCCACCCCATCCACCGTGATCAACTCGAGCATGTCGCGCCGGGTGAGCAACTCCACCTGGCCAGCTGCGACCTGGCGCATCAACGCCTGGTAGGCGCCATAGAGCAGTTGCTGGCCGGTTTGACCACGGGCATAGAAGGTGCGGCTCACCAG
>JBEDHM010000273.1:0-6001 GCA_041174105.1 Cyanobacteriota bacterium
GAAAATGCTCGATGCCCGCGATGTCGTCGTTGCTGATCACAGCGCAGCACACCCCGTGGGCTTGCAGTTGCTCCAGCAGGGGCCTGAGCCCGGGGGTGGTTGCGCTGGTGGGGCTGTCGCCAGGCTCGGCTTGGGCCCCATGGCTGCCGTGCCGGCGGCCATCCAGCTGATCCGCCTGGGCAAACACGGTTTCGCTGATGGCCAGGGCATCGGGCCAACCCAGGCCCACCTGGGCCAGGGCCGTGGCGGTGGAGATCAGGTTGTGATCACGGCTGGCCACCGCCGTGGTGCCCGCCGGGCAGAGGCTCTGGGTACCAGCTTGGAGTCCGTAGGCCCGCTCCAGCAGATCCTGCAGGGGCGCTTTCAGGGCCGCTTCCACATGCTCGAGGCAAAGAAAAACCCTGGCCTTGGCCAGGGTGATGAGCTGTGGTTCGCTGATGCTGAGGGTGCCGTCCTTGTCGAACAGCACCGCGTGCACCTCCCCAAGGGCCATGCCACGTAGTTGGAGCTGGGCCATCGCAGCAGAGCCGGTGGGGTGATCAGTCGAGGGTGACGCCCATGGGCTCGTTGTCTTCTGCCTGCTCCAGCAGCATTTGCTTGTAGCGGGCAGCCATTTCCTCGGCCTTCTCAAACACCTTGGCGGGATCGGTGAGCATGTCGCCGGGTTCGGGCTCGAGCGCCTTGGTGGAGAGGGAGATGCGACCGCGTTCGGCATCGAGGTCGATGATCATCACCTTCATCTGGTCGTTCACGTTGAGCACCGTGTGGGGTGTCTCGATGTGTTCGTGGCTGATTTCGGAGATGTGGAGCAGGCCGCTCACGCCACCGATGTCGATGAAGGCGCCGTAGGGCTTGATACCGCGAACGGTACCGATCACCACCTCGCCCACCTCGAGGCGATTCATCTTGCGTTCGACCAGGGCCCGGCGATGGCTGAGCACCAGGCGGTTGCGTTCCTCATCCACCTCAAGGAATTTGAGGGGCAGGAAGTCGGCAACGAGCTCTTCTTTGGCCTTGCGGGTGCTGATGTGACTGCCGGGGATGAAGCCCCGCAGACCTTCCACTCGCACCAGGGCGCCACCGCGGTTGGTGGCGAACACTTCGCTGTAGATGGTGGCGTCTTCTTTCTGCAGCTGGCGCACCCGTTCCCAGGCGCGTTGGTATTCGATCCGGCGAATTGAGAGCGAGAGCTGACCGTCTTCGTTCTCCTCGCTCATGATGAAGAACTCCCGGATCTCGCCGGGCTGGAGCACGTCGCTCAGCCCTTCGACCCGGTTGATCGACACCTCTTGCAGAGGCATGAAAGCGGCGGTTTTGGCGCCGATGTCAATCATGGCGCCCTTGGATTCGAGGGCAAACACGGTGCCGTTGACCACGTCACCGGGCTTGAAGTTGTAGTCGTATTTGCTCAGCAGCGACGCAAATTCATCCAGGGTGAAACCCACCCCATCGGTGTCGCTGCGGGAGGCGCGGCTGCTCGGGTCATCGGCCGTGGGTACCTCTTCCGGAATGGCGAGGTCAAGCTCAGCATCGAGGTCGAGATCCGTCTCGGTGCTGATGTCGGAAGGGGTCACGGTCATGGCTGATGTGGCGGCCTGCCTGAGGCAGAGCGAAAGGACGACCTGAGCTGCCCGCCAGCAGCCCAAAGGCAATCCAACACTGTAGCCAACAGCCTCCAGACCAACCGACTCAGGCTGCGAGGAGCTGGTGCTTAGCCGATGGCCGCGAGGGGGGCCTTGGTTTTGCGGCGGCCGTTGCTGCGCTGGTGAAGGCCTTCGAGGGTGGCGACAAAGTCGCTCACGCCCTGGAATTGGCGATACACCGAAGCGAAGCGCACGTAGGCCACTTCACTCATGGTGCTGAGTTGCTGCAGCACCAGTTCACCGATTTCACTGCTGGTGACTTCACGGCCACTGCGCTGCTGCAGTTGCAGCTCGATTTCATCGACCACCAGTTCGAGCCTGGAGGGTTCAAGCCCTGTTTTTTCACAGGCCCGCAGCACCCCGTGCAGCAATTTGCTGCGGTTGAAGGTTTCACGGGTGGCATTGCGTTTGACC
This sequence comes from Cyanobacteriota bacterium, assembly GCA_041174105.1. Classification (GTDB taxonomy): domain Bacteria; phylum Cyanobacteriota; class Cyanobacteriia; order PCC-6307; family Cyanobiaceae; genus Cyanobium_A. The sequence continues at coordinate 2,058 of JBEDHM010000273.1, forward strand.
ACCGTGATTGGCACCGTTTCCACCCGTTCGTAGGTGGTGAAACGAAACTCGCAATTGAGGCATTCCCTGCGGCGACGCACACTGCGCCCGCAATCGGCAGCCCTCGATTCGAGCACCCGGCTATCGGTGTGTTGGCAAGAGGGGCATTGCATCCCCGAAGTTCCGGGTGAACTTTTCCGAGTGTAAACACCACTTTTCGCTTTGAAAAGGGCAACAACCCCAGAAATCACCGCGGATTGGTGGCAGGAACGACGTCAACAAAAAAGCCCCTGACGAATCAGGGGCTCGGAGGTGACCAGCCAGAGCGAACTGGCAGGTGGGGATCCGGTTTGACCTATTTGCCGATTTTCGGGGGATCGCGGAAGGCGATCGCGAAAAACAAGGTGGAAATGGCCAGGGCCAGGATCAGGATGTAAGCGAAGCTCTCCATGGGGACTCCTCAGTGCGTGCGGGCAGGGGTTCTGGCGATCAGCTGAGGGTGGTGCCAGCCGGGGGCACGTAGCCCTCGGGCAAGCGGCGGGTGGAACGGTCGCCCAGTTTTTGGAACAGACCGAACTCCACCTGTTCACCCAGGTCGGGGTCGATACCGGCGAACACATCGCGGTACAGGGTGCGAGCCCCATGCCAGATGTGGCCGAAGAAGAAGAGCAGCGCGAAGGTGGCATGCCCGAAGGTGAACCAACCGCGGGGTGAGCTGCGGAAGGTGCCGTCGGAGTGATAGGTCTCGCGATCGAATTCGAACGCTTCGCCGAGCTGGGCCTTACGGGCCAGGCGCTTCACGTCGGCAGGATCACTGAAGGTTTGGCCGTTGAGGGCACCGCCGTAGACGGTGGCCGTCACGCCGGTTTGCTCAAAGGAGTACTTCGCTTCAGCGCGGCGGAAGGGGATGTCCGCCCGCACGATGCCGTCCTGATCTTGGAGAACCACAGGGAAGTTCTCGAAGAAGTTGGGCAGGCGGCGCACTTCGAGGTCGCGGCCGTCTTTGTCGGTGAAAGCGATGTGACCCAACCAGCCGGTGGGCAGGCCATCACCGTTGACCATCGGACCGACGCGGAACAGACCGCCCTTGGCAGGGCTGTTGCCGACGTAGTCGTAGAAGGCCAGGCGCTCAGGAATGGAGGCATAGGCCTGCTCTTTGGTGGCACCGCCATCGATGGCGGTTTGCACCCGGCGGTTGATTTCAGCCTTGAAGTAGCCCTGGTCCCACTGGTAGCGGGTGGGGCCAAACAGTTCCACCGGGGTGGCAGCGGCGCCGTACCACATGGTGCCTGCCACCACAAAGGCGGCAAAGAACACGGCCGCAATGGCGGAAGCCAGCACGGTTTCGATGTTGCCCATGCGCAGGGCCTTGTAGAGGCGCTCCGGCGGACGGGAGGTGATGTGGAAGATGCCAGCAATGATGCCGACGATGCCGGCAGCGATGTGGTGGGCCACGATGCCGCCCGGATTGAAGGGGTTAAAGCCTTCGGGGCCCCAGGAGGGCTGCACCGGTTCGAGGTGCCCTGAGATGCCGTAGGCATCCGATACCCACATCCCCGGGCCAAACACGCCGGTGAGGTGGAAAGCGCCGAAGCCGAAGCAAGCCAGGCCAGCGAGCAGCAGGTGGATGCCGAAGATTTTGGGGAGGTCGAGGGCAGGCTCGCCGGTGCGAGGGTCCTGCCAGATCTCCAGATCCCAGTAGGTCCAATGCCAAATGGCGGCCAGGAACAGCAGGCCGCTCAGGATGATGTGGGCTGCAGCCACACCTTCAAAGCTCCAGAAGCCGGGGTCAACGCCGGTTTCGCCGGTGATGCTCCAGCCGCCCCAGCTGCCGGTCACGCCAAGGCGAGCCATGAAGGGCATCACAAACATGCCCTGGCGCCACATGGGGTTCAGGACCGGATCCGAAGGATCGAAGATCGCAAGCTCATAAAGCGCCATGGAGCCGGCCCAGCCGGCCACCAGAGCGGTGTGCATGAGGTGCACGGCCAACAAGCGGCCCGGGTCGTTAATGACAACGGTGTGCACCCGATACCAGGGCAATCCCATGGGGAGTAGGTCTGGAGTGGGTGCGGCGATCGTAAGGGCGAGAAGGGCCCCGCGGCGCAGGTGGTTACGGAGCGCAACTGGCGGCTTCACAATGGGGCTCCACCAAGGAGCTCCCCATGCCCGTGATTCGCTTCGTGCGAGAAGGTTGCGATGTGGAGTGCTATCCCGGCGAAAACCTTCGCGTGGTGGCCCTCCGCGCCGGCATTGAGCTCTACGGCCTCAAGGGGAAATTGGGTAATTGCGGTGGTTGCGGCCAATGCATTACCTGTTTTGTGGAGGTGCCTGAGGCCACCGCTGCCTCAGCCCTCAGCCCCCGCACTGGCGTGGAGGATCAAAAATTGCGCCGGCGGCCGCAGCAGTGGCGGCTGGCCTGTCAGGCCCTGGTGCAGCAATCGCTGGTGGTGCTCACGCGGCCCCAGCTTGGGCTGGCGTCCAAGGATGAACTGTTTGCGGCGGCCCTGGCCAAGCCCTTGCCCGCAGGCCCGACCGCCTGGCCAGCCCCCCCTGAGCCCGAGGAGTCTGAAGAACCCGAGGAGCCAGCTCAAAACCCCGCTTCATCGGTTTCCGATCAGGCTGGTGAGGGGCCGGCAAGCGCAACGAGCGATGAAGGCCCCTGAATCCGCCCATTTGGCGGTGATACCCTCCCGTCAAGTCCAATCGGTCCGACCCCAGAAACCATGGAAACCAACGACCTCGGCTTTGTTGCCAGCCTCATGTTCGTGTTGGTTCCCGCGGTGTTTTTGATCGTGCTCTATATCCAAACCAGCAGCCGCCAAGGCAGCTGAGCCTCAGCCCCGCTCAGGCTCCCGCACCAACAGCACCGGTGCGGGAGCATGCACCCGGATGTAGTCGCTCACCGAACTGCCGAGCAGGCGATCGATGTCGACCAATCCCTTGGCCACCACGGGTCGGCGGTCCTGGGAGGCAATCACCAGCAGATCGGCCTTGAGTTCATCGGCCGCCGCACAGACCGTGCGGCCGATATCTCCGCTGCGATGCACTGGCTTGAGCTCCACGCCGTAGCTGCGGGCGCGCTGCACGGCCTTCTCCAAGACCAGGTCGGCCGGGCTCTTGCCCCCGCGGGAGGCGGGGATGTCCTGGCGGGTCACATGCACCCCGGTGAGGCTGCCACCGGGAATCTCCCGCACTAGTTCGCAGGCCAGTTTGAGGGCGTCATCGCCCACGCCGGTGCCATCGATGGCCACCATCAGCCGGTTGATGTGACGGATGTAGAGGTCGTCTCGCACCAGAAGCATCGGGCGGGTGGAGAGCTGGAAGACGTATTGGCTGGCGCTGTTGCTCAGGATCGACTGCAGGCGGCTCATGCCGCGCGATCCCATCACGATCAGGTCGCTATTGAGCTCATCGGCCACCTTCAGCACCGTTTGCTTGGTGTCGCCCTGGCGGATGATCGTGTTCACCTCGCTTGGGTCGAGGCCCAGCCGTTGCACGGCTTCGGCCACGATGCCAGCCGCCTTTTGCGAGTGTTCCGCAAAGCTCTCGCCAGCCTGCTCGCTCACCACGTGGAGCAGGTTGATGCGGGCCTGGCGCACGGCGGGGATGTCGCGCAGCATGCGCACCATCTCTTCAACGTGCCCTTTACCCGAATCGGCGATTAAAACGTTGCGAAACACGCGGAACAGCGCAGCCTGTGATGCAGCCTATGGCCGATTGATGGGCCCCAAGGCGCAGCCATGCACACCGTGATACAAGCCGATCAGCCCAGGGGGTGGCTGCTGGAGCGCCGGGTGTTGCCCCAGCACACCGACCATGCCGGCGTGATGTGGCATGGCGCCTATCTGGCCTGGTTAGAGGAGGCCCGGGTGGAGGCCTTGGCAGCGGTGGGATTGGCCTACAGCGATCTCTCGGCCCTGGGCCTGGAGCTGCCGGTGGTGCATTTGGCGGTTGATTACAAG
>JBEDHM010000274.1:0-3722 GCA_041174105.1 Cyanobacteriota bacterium
AGGCCCTGGGCCTGTTGCAGGCTCTGCATCGCCTGGGTTTGCGCCTGCTGGTGCTCTGCCCGGGGAGCCGCTCTGGCCCCCTTGCGGTGGCGGCGGGTTTGCTCGAACCGGCCGGTCTGGCGCTGGTGACAGCCCTTGATGAGCGTTCGGCCGCCTTTTTTGCCTTGGGATGGAGCCGGGCCCAGGGACGGCCTGCCGCTGTGGTCACCACCTCAGGCACGGCGGTGGCCAACCTGCTGCCAGCGGCGGTGGAGGCGGACTTTGGTGCCATTCCGCTGCTGCTGCTCACGGCCGATCGGCCCGCCCATCTCAAGGGGTGTGGTGCCAACCAGACCGTGAACCAGGAAACGTTTTTGGTGAACTCGGTGCGGTGGTTTGGGCAGGCCCCACCAGCCGGATTGGCCTCGATGGAATCTCCCGACCTCGATGCGATGGCCCGTCAAGCGATGGCCGCTGCGCTGGGTGCTGGCGGCGAGCCAGCGGGCCCGGTGCATCTCAACCTGGCGATCGACGAGCCCTTGCATGCCGATTCCCAGGCCCTTGGCCAGGCGTCTCAGACATTGGGGGTTTGCGGCGCGGATGCGATCCCCCCGCTGGGCTCTGATCTAGCGAGTGTCGAACTGACAAATGTCGACCTGGCAAGGGTCGACCTCGTAAAGCTCGATCCCGATCAACCCGGCGTGGTGGTGGCGGGGCCCTGGCGCGGCCAGCCCCAGCACTGGGAATCCTTTGTGGGTGCCCTACGGCGTTGGCTAGCGCGCACGGGCTGGCCCTTGCTGAGTGATGGCTTGAGCGGGCTGAGGGGCCTAGCCGATCTGCACCAGGTGCTCAGCTACGACCTCCTCCTGGACGACCCGCCGGAGGCCCTCGCCACCCGGCAGGTGTTGCGCCTTGGACCGCTACCCGCCAGCCGGCGCCTGCAGCGATGGTTGCAACAGTGCGGCGGACAGCAGTTGCTGATCAGTGAGGGCGATCCGCGGCCGCTGGATCCCTTGGGCGTCTGCTACGGCCAAAGCGCCCTCGGCCTGGAGGACTGGGTGGCTCGCTTGCCCGCTGCGATCTGGCAGCAGCCCACGGCCAGGGCCTGCCAGGCCTACGGCCAGGCCTGGTTCCAGCATGAGCACAGGATCCAGGCCCTGTTGGATCAACAGCTGGCAGACACCTGCACGGAACCCTCCCTGGCCAGGCAGCTCAGCCGTCTGCTGCCGGAGGGTGTTCCCGTGGTGATGGCCAACAGCAGTCCGGTGCGCGACTGGGAGAGTTTTGGCGATCCGGCCGGCCCCCAGCGGCCGGTGTTTGGCTTTCGCGGGGCATCAGGCATTGATGGCACCCTGTCGCTGGCCTGCGGCGTTGCCCAAGCCCTGGGCCAGGCCGTGCTGATCACCGGCGATCTGGCCCTCCTCCACGACAGCAACGGCTGGCTCTGGCGCCGTCAGTTGCGCGGACGTCTCACGGTGGTGCTGATCAACAATGGGGGTGGCGGCATTTTTGAGCAGTTGCCGATCCGTCTTGACGATCAGCCGTTGCTTGATTTTGAGCGGCTTTTCGCCATGCCCCAGGACGCCGATGCCCTGGCTTTGGCAGCGGCCTATGGGGTGCCGACTCGCCGTTTGCAGGAATGGACAGCCTTGGAAATGGATCTGGCTTGGGCCCTGGAGCAGCCCATGGCCCTGCTGGAAGTGGCGACTGGCCGCCGCCCCGATGCCCACCAGCGCCAGGCCCTGCGCAGAATGGCCCACGCCCAGAGCGCGTAGCCATGAGTGTTCGTCCCCAATGGCAGAGCGCGGGTGACTACGAGGACATTCGCTTTGAGCTGTCAGGCGACGGCATCGCCCGCATCACGATCAATCGTCCCCACAAGCGCAATGCGTTTCGGCCCCGCACCGTGCAGGAGCTGTGTGATGCCTTCAGCCGGGTGCGCGATAACCCGGCCGTCGGGGTGGTGCTGTTCACCGGGGCAGGTCCGGCCGCGGATGGTGGCTGGGCTTTTTGTGCCGGCGGTGACCAGAGTGTGCGCGGCGATGGCGGCTACGTGGATGAGGCGGGCTTGCCCCGCCTCAACGTGCTCGATTTGCAGCGGCTGATTCGCAGCTTGCCCAAGGTGGTGATTGCCCTGGTGGCTGGCTATGCCATTGGCGGCGGCCAGGTGCTCCATTTGCTCTGCGATCTCAGCCTGGCTGCTGACAACGCCGTTTTTGGCCAGACTGGGCCCCGGGTGGGCAGCTTTGACGGCGGCTTTGGTGCCAGTTATCTCGCCCGGCTTGTGGGCCAGCGCAAGGCCCGGGAAATCTGGTTTTTGTGCCGCCAATACGGGGCCCAAGAAGCCTTGGCGATGGGTCTGGTGAATGCCGTTGTGCCCCTGGATCAACTGGAAGAGGAGGGCATCCGTTGGGCCCGCGAGGTGTTGCAGCACAGCCCCACCGCCATCCGCTGCCTCAAAGCCGCCTTCAACGCGGAAACCGATGGCATGGCCGGGATCCAGGAGTTGGCCGGGCAGGCCACCCACCTCTTTTATCGAACCGCAGAAGGCCAGGAGGGGCGCAATGCCTTTTTGGAGAAGCGCTCCCCCGATTTCACAGGTTCCCCCTGGCTGCCCTGATGCCCGCCGGGTGAAATCCCTTGGCGCTGGGATCGTGGCGTCTTTGGCGTTGGGGGCCTTGGCTCTAGGGCCGGCGGCGCTGCCTGCGCGCGCCTGGCTGCCAGCAGCCGAACAGGCGGCGATCGATCAAGCCGCCGCTGAGCAGGCCAGGGAGCAGGGATCGGGCGCGGAGTTGGTGCTGGATCGGCGCCACCGGCAGCTGTCGTTGCTGGAGCAGGGGGTGGTGGTGGCCCGGTTTCCGGTGGCCGTGGGCCGGCCTGGTTGGGAAACCCCCGTGGGTCAGTTTCGGGTGATCGAATTGGTGGTGGAGCCGATCTGGGTCCATCCGGTGACGGGGCTGGCTGTGGCCCCCGGGGCCGATAACCCCCTGGGAAGCCGCTGGATCGGTTTTTACCGGGATTGCCAGCCGCGCCGCGGCTTCAACGCCGATCAACGCCGCCAGACCCAAGGTTGCGTCACGGCCGGATTCCATGGCACTCCCAACCGCTCCAGCATTGGCAGGGCGGTGTCCCACGGCTGCGTGCGCCTGCTCGATGAGGATGTGCGCGAGTTGTTTGAACGCGTTCAACTCGGAACCCCAGTCACCGTGTTGCCCTAGCGGCCCGCAAAAACGCCCGTAGAGTTGCGCCCACTTGCCAGGGACCAAGGGGATGCGCGTTCTGTTTGCCGCCGCTGAATGCGCCCCGATGATCAAGGTGGGCGGAATGGGGGATGTGGTGGGATCACTCCCCCCCGCCCTGGCCTCCCTCGGCCATGACGTGCGCATCATCCTGCCGGGCTACGGCAAGTTGTGGTCGATGTTGCAGGTGCCGTCAGAGCCGATCTGGCGCGGCCGCACCATGGACAACGACTTCGCGGTGTTCGAAACCCGCCACCCCACCAACGGCCTTCCCATCTACCTGGTGGGCCACCCGGTGTTTGACCCGGAGCGGATCTACGGCGGCGAAGACGAGGACTGGCGCTTCACCTTCTTTGCCAGTGCCACGGCTGAATTCTGCTGGCATCACTGGAAACCCCAGGTGCTCCATTGCCACGACTGGCATACCGGCATGTTGCCCGTGTGGATGCACCAAGACCCGGAAATCAGCACGGTGTTCACCATCCACAACCTCAAATACCAGGG
>JBEDHM010000275.1:0-9993 GCA_041174105.1 Cyanobacteriota bacterium
CATCGCTTTGGCCACCGGATCACTCACCGCCCCATGGCGCTCCAGCAAGGGGGCCGGGACCCCCAACACCTGCTCTTTGACGCCATTGGCGTAGGCGATCACACCGCCCAGGAACCCATCGGAAGCCCCGGGCACAGCCGCCAGGGCCGCCCCGATGCCGCCACCCGTGCAACTCTCGGCCACGGCGAGGGTTTCGCCGCGCTGGCGCAACTGCTCCAGAACGACGGCCGCCAGTGCACTCGGGCCAGGCAAATCCGCCTCCCCATGGCCCCCATCCACGGCAAAACAGGCCAGGCCGGTGCGCTGCAACAGCTCTTGCTCCACAGGCTGCAGCAAGGCTTCGGCCAGATCTGAATCGGCGGCCCGCGCCGTGATCCGCAGCTTCACCTCACCGGCTCCGGCGTAGGGCGCCACTGTGGGATTGTCCAGGGCCAGCAGATCCGCCACCTGCTCGGCCAAGGCCGATTCACTCACTCCCCAAAAGCGCAGCATGCGACTGGCAAACACCCCTTCAGCCAGGCCGCTACGGCGCAACCAAGGCACGGCCGTCGCCGCCCACATGGCCCGCATCTCGCTCGGCACGCCAGGAAAGGTGAGCACGGTGAAACCCGGTTGCATGGCTTCACCGGCAGGCGGTGTCCAGATCATCCCGGGAGCCGTGCCTGTGGGATTGGGCAAGGGCTCAGCGCCCTGGGGCAGCAGCGCTTGCTTGCGATTGCTGGGGGCACAAACCCGTCCTGTGGCGCTGAGCTTGGCTTGGATGTCGGTCCAAATCTGGGGATGCTCTACCAACGGCACCCCAAAGGCAGCGGCGAGCGCCTCGGTGGTGAGATCGTCGGGGGTGGGGCCGAGGCCACCGGTGGTGATCAACAGCTGGCAGCGGGATGCGGCCTCCTGCACCGCAGCGATCAACCTGGCGCGGTTATCGCCCACCACCAGCTGGCGGTGATGGGCGATGCCCAGGCCAGCCAACTGTTCAGCCAGCCAACGGGCATTGCCATTGGCGATGGTCCCAAGCAGCAACTCGGTGCCAATGCAGAGGATCTCTGCATTGGCACCAAAAGCGCTCGATCGGGCAGGGTGAGCAGAGGCCCCCTCCAGCGAGCCAGCACTGCTCAAGAGCGTTCGTTCTCCGGGGGGTTGCCCGCAATCCGGTTGGCCTCACGGCGATTGGCGAGCTCCAATTTGTGCAGCTTGCGCCGCGAACGCACCAACACCCAAATCAGGATTGCCGTGGCCAGGGCAAGCCAGAGGAAACGCAGTTCTGCATTCACCAGCACCAGGGCCAAAGCCGCCAGCCACTGGGTGAAGGCGTAAATCAACAGCACGGTGCGCCGATGGCTAAGCCCGGTGCGCAACAGCCGGTGGTGCAAGTGGCGGCGATCGGGATAGAAGGGCGAATGGCCGGAGCTGAGGCGCCCCATGATCACCGCCGACATATCGGCCAACGGCAGAGCCAAAATCAGCAAGGGGAACAGCAAACTCACGGTGGTGAGTCCCTTGGCTGGCCCCACGATGCTCACGGCAGCCAGGGCAAACCCCAGGAAGTAGGAGCCCCCATCCCCCATGAAAATCCGGGCGGGGTTGAAGTTGTGGCGTAAAAATCCCAGGCACGAGCCTGCAAGTGCTGCCGCCAGCAGCCCCGCCGCCGGTTGATGGAGGCTGTAGCTCACCGACAGCAGCCCCACCGCCGCAATCCCGCTCACCCCAGCCGCGAGCCCATCGAGCCCATCGAGCCAATTGATGGCGTTGGTGATGCCCACCAACCAGACCACCGTGATCAGCAAGCTCAGCCAATCGGGCAGATGCACCGAAGGCAGCCCGCCGTTCATGTGTCCAAACGGAAATTCGATCGTGCCGATGCGCACACCCTCAACCCACACCAGCGACGACACCCCCAGCTGGAGGGCAAGGCGGGGCCAGGGCGGCAGGGCGACCAGGTCATCGGCCAAGCCAATCAAAAAGAAACAGAGCGCCCCAGCCAGGGTTGTCCAGATCAGCTGATCGTTGCTGGCGGGTAGTTCGGCAAAACCACCCAAGATCCACGTGAGCCCCAAGGCCAGGCTGAAGGCCACCACAATCCCCACGCCGCCAAGGCGCACCATCGGAGTGGTGTGCTGCTTGCGGGAGTCGGGGGTATCGGTCAGACCCCAGCGCAAACCCAGCCTCCGCACCAACGGCACCAGCAAGGCGGTCAACGCAGCGGCCACCGCAAAGGTGAGCAGGGCTGCAGCGTTTGGGCTATGGGCGAGGTTCACGGGGGATCAGGCGGGCTGCAGAGTCCGCTGGTTGCCGTAGAGGGGAAAGCGCTCACACAGGGCTGCTACCCGCTCCCGGCAGCGCTGCTGAACTGCTCCGTCTTCGGGTTGGAGCAGGCGATCGGCGATCACATCGGCCACCTCGCGGAACGCCGCTGCATCAAAGCCACGGGTGGTGAGGGCCGCGGTGCCCAGGCGCAGGCCGCTGGTCACGAACGGCGACTGGGGATCAAAGGGAACCGTGTTTTTGTTGGCGGTGATGTGGACCTCGCTCACCAGCTGGTCAGCCGCCTTGCCGGTCATGCCGATCGAGCGCAGATCCAAGAGCACCAGGTGGTTGTCGGTGCCGCCACTCACCACCGCAATGCCCCGGTCCTGAATGCGCTCAGCCAGGGCCTGGGCATTGGCCACCACCTGCTGGCAATAGGCACGAAAACTGGGCTGGAGAGCCTCCCCAAACGCCACGGCCTTGGCCGCAATCACGTGCTCGAGGGGACCACCCTGGCTGCCGGGGAAGACGGCCTTGTCGAATTGCTTGCCGAACTCGGCATCACGGCACAGGATCAGCCCGCCCCTCGGACCGCGCAGGGTCTTGTGGGTGGTGGTGGTCACCACATCGCAATGGGGCAGGGGATTGGGATGCACGCCAGCAGCTACCAGGCCGGCGATATGGGCCATGTCGGCCAGCAGATAGGCACCCACCTCATCAGCGATGGCCCGAAAAGCCGCAAAGTCAATCGTGCGGGGGTAAGCCGAATACCCGCAAACAATCAGCTTGGGCTTGTGCTCGAGGGCCAGTTGGCGGATCGATTCGAAATTGAGCTGCTGGGTTTCGGGGTCCACGCCGTAGTGGACGGCCTTGAACCACTTGCCACTCACATTGACCGGAGAGCCATGGGTGAGGTGGCCGCCGTGGGAGAGGTCCATGCCCAGGATCGTGTCGCCAGGCTGGAGCAGGGCCAGAAACACCGCAAAGTTGGCCTGGGCCCCACTGTGGGGCTGCACATTGACCCAATCAGCTCCGAACAGCTGCTTGGCGCGCTCAATCGCCAGGGATTCGATCGCATCGACATGCTCACAACCGCCGTAGTAGCGCTTGCCGGGGAGCCCTTCGGCGTACTTGTTGGTCAGCACCGACCCCTGGGCTTCCATCACCGCCCGGGAGGCAAAATTTTCGCTGGCGATCAGCTCCAGATGGGTTTGCTGACGCTCCAACTCTTGGTTGACCAGGCCAAAAATGGCGGGATCAGCCTCAGCCAGGTGATGGTTCAGGGCTGGGACGCCACTTTGGGCCATGGATCAATGGTTGCAGTTGCCCAATCGTAAGAAAAGACAGCCAGCCAGCACAGGATGGTGAGCACACCAAACAAACCGCCTCCCCAGACAGGGGAGCTTCTCAATCGCCTAGCCCGATGACCACGGTCCCTCAGCAGGCCATGGCCTAACAAACAACGAGCCCTTGGATGGCTAGCGAAGGGATGGGTTATGGGTTGAAAAGCGCGCCTGGAGAGATTCGAACTCCCGACCCTCTGATCCGTAGTCAGATGCTCTAATCCGCTGAGCTACAAGCGCATGGCACCATTCTCACCGCATGGGGTGCCCATCCGTCAAACCCTTGCCCATTCCCTGATCCCTTCCCCGATCCGTTCACGGGTCCCTGCACCAATGCCCATTCGCTGGTACGGCCCCGCCGATCCCGAAGATCCCACCTACCGGCATTTCGAGCGGATCGTGAACCTCACGCTCCATGGCGCCCTGTTTGCCGCCATCAACAGCGGCCTGTGGGTGGTCCAAAACCTGCGCCACCCCTGGGCCCATCTGAACTGGCTCACCCTGGGCTGGCTGGGAGTGCTCCTGGTGCACGCTGGCGTGGTGATCAGCCTTCGCCCCCGAAGCGAATCATGAGCAGGAACCAACCATGAGCTGGAACCAACCGTGACCCTCTCTGCCGCAGATCTGCGTGAACTGGAGCTGGCCCTTGGGGAGCGGCTCTACCTGCAGCTGGCCGGCTGGCACCTCTACCTCAAGGATGCGGGCCTGGCGCAGACCCTGGCGATGGAGTGTGCAGCCCGCCTTGATCAGGGAGCCGAGATTGCCGCCCGCCAAGCGCTGGAAGCGGTGCAGGTGCCCATTGGTGGGGGAGCCACCCGGCTGCCCATGGCCCGCTTTGTGCCGGCTGGCCAGCTTCGAGACCTTGAGGAGGTTCTGGAACCCTTTTGCCGATAGGGTTGCTGCACCTGAACGCGGGTTGTGCTGGTCATCGAGGTCACCAATGCCCGTGAGGTCATGCGCCAGAGAATCGGCCCATTGGGTAGCCGCCTGATCGGCAAGGTGGTGGATGCCGAGGCCCAGGTGGAGAAGGTGCTGATCCAGGAAATGGAAACGGCCTTCAAGGAATTCGGGATTGAAGCTCGCATCCTCTCGGTGGAGGGGCCCAAGATGCTGGGTCGCTCGCACCTGGAGATCCCCGTGCAGGTGCGCGAAGAGCGCCAGGTGCGTCTGTCTGACTAGCGCGCAAAGGGCAACCGGCGCAGCTGGCCCTTGAGCTGCTGGGCCCATTGCTCGACCTCAGGCACGCCCATGGCCGTAGCCAGCAGTCCATAGACCAGCAAGCCGGCCGAGGCACTGAATCCGGTTTGAACCAGGCCCCCCACCAGTCCATGGGGCCAGGCGATCAGCCCTGCAAGCCCCCAGGCCACCCCACCGCCGGCGGCGGCGGCAACCAAAAGCAGCAACGAATCGCGCAGCCAGGCGCGCAGGGGAAGCCCCTGCAGGCGCACCTGCAAGGCCAACAGCAGGGCAGCGCAGGTGATGCCATTAACCGCCACGGTGGCCAGCACCAGCCCGGGGGCCCCGAAATTGAGCCCTGGCACCTGCAAGCCCCAGGGGGTGGGGCCACCCACCAGCAGCCAGTCGAAGATCACGTTGAGGCCAATCCCCGCCACCGAAAGCCGGAAAGGCGTGGTGCCATCGCCCAACGCATAAAACACCCGCACCAACACATCGCGGCCGAGATACACCGGCATGCCCACCCCGTAGGCCATCAGCAAGCTGCCCACGATGGCGGCGGCCTGGTGATCGAAGGCACCCCGTTCGTAGATCACGGCCACAATCGGTGCGGCCAAGGCCAGAAACAGCGCCCCCAGGGGCAGCATGCTGGCATTGGAGAGCATCAGGCCCTGGCGAATCCGGCCGATCAAGGCAGGCCGATCAGCCGGGGCCGTGAGCCGCGCGAACACCGGCAACAGAGGCACCAGCAGGGCATTGGAGAGCAGGCCCAGGGGGGTTTGCACGAGCAGGTTGGCGTAGCCCAGACCGGCGGCGGCCCCAACGATCCCCGAGGCAAAAAACAGATCGGTGAACACATTGATTTGCAGCATCCCCGAGGAGAGGGTGGCGGGCCCCATCACCTGCAGCACCTCCTGCACCCCGGCGTGCTTCCAATCCCAAACCAGTTGAAACTTGTGCAAGCCCTGCTTGGCCAGGGCCGGCAGTTGAATCAGCCACTGGAGCACCGCCCCCAAGGTGGTGCTGGCCGCCAACACCACGCCCCCGATCAAGGCTTGCTGGGGCAGGGCCAAGGCGGGACCCAGCTGCCACCAGAGCACACCCAAACCCGCGATCACCGCCGCACTGGAGAGCAGCGGGCTCACCGAAGGCAGCCAGAACACATCGGCGGCATTCAGGGCGCCAAAACCCAACCCGATCAGGCCGGCAAACAGCGCCATCGGGGCCATCCAGCGCAGTTCAACCACGGCAATGGCATGGCGCTCAGCATCGAGTCCCGGACCCACCAAGGTGATCAAGGGGTCGGCAGCCACCAGCAGCACCAGGGTGACCCCGATCAAGCCCGCCCCCACGATGGTGTTGATCGCCGCCAGCACGTGGGCCCCATCCTCCCGGGGGCGGCGTGCCAGCACGCTCACCATGGCGCTGTGGAAGGGACCATTGATCCCGCCAAGCAGGATCAGCAGAAAGCCCGGCAACACATAGGCGTAGTTGTAGGCGTCGTAGGCAGCGCCCACGCCAAAGGCCGCAGCAATCACCTGCTGGCGCACCAACCCGGCCACCTTGCTGAGCGCCGTGGCCACCGCCACGATCAAGGCAATCCGGCGCAGGGAAGGACTCATCGGACAGGAGGCATGGGCGGCAGTATGGCGGGCCTGCCCCCACGGCTCCACCCATGGCCAGCTCTAGTCGCCCGCGCATGCCGAGCCCGATCCTGCAGCTGGGCCCCCTGGTGGAGGGCACCCTGATCAAGCGCTACAAGCGCTTTCTGGCCGATGTGGAACTCGAAAGCGGCAGCGTGGTGACTGCCCACTGCCCCAACACCGGTCCGATGACGGGCGTGCTGCACCCCGGCGGCCGGGTGCGCCTGCGCCACGATCCCTCCCCCAGCCGCAAGCTGGCCTGGACCTGGGAGCAGGCGCAAGTGGACGGCGCCGATGGGGCCCCGATCTGGGTGGGCATCAACACCGCCCTGCCCAACAAGCTGGTGCGGGCCACGATCGAAGCCGGCTGCCTGGAGCCCTGGCTGGGGCCGATCGGAGCCATCAAGGCGGAGGTGCCCTATGGCGAAGGGCGGCGTAGCCGCATCGACCTGCTGCTGACCCCGGCCGCGGCAGCTCCCGATCAGCGGCCGATCTATCTAGAGGTGAAAAACACCACCTGGACCAAAGGCCCGCTGGCCCTGTTCCCCGACACCGTGACCGAACGCGGCCAGAAGCACCTGGTGGAACTCAAGGCCCTGTTGCCCGAGGCTCGGGCCGTGTTGGTGCCGTGCCTGAGCCGGGAGGATGTGACCAGCTTTGCCCCAGGCGATTCGGCCGATCGCCGCTATGGCGAGCTGTTTCGTGAAGCCCTCGACGCCGGGGTGGAGGTGTTGCCCTGCACCTATGCCTACAACGAAACCAGCGTGAGCTGGCTGGGGCTGGCCGAGGTGCTCAGCCACGAACCCGTGGCGTCGAAGGGCCCATAGAGTCTCCGGAACCCAGTGGCGGCTTTTGTGGATACCCGCGCCTTCAAACGCTCCCTGCACCATTCAGAGCGCTACAACCGCCGCGGCTTTGGCCTGGGCGATGAGGTGGCAGGCAGCCTCGAGCAGGCCTACCAAAGCGATCTGATCGCCAAGCTGCGTGAAAACGGCTATGTCCTGCGCCGCGGTCGCCTCACCGTGCAACTCGCCGAAGCCTTTGGTTTCTGTTGGGGCGTGGAGCGAGCCGTGGCCATGGCCTACGAAACGCGCCGGCATTACCCCACCGAGCGCATCTGGATCACCAACGAGATCATCCACAACCCCTCGGTGAATGATCACCTGCGCGAGATGGACGTGCAGTTCATTCAGGTGGAGGAGGGCGTGAAGGATTTCTCTGAAGTGGCCAGTGGCGATGTGGTGATCCTGCCCGCCTTTGGCGCCACTGTGCAGGAAATGCAGCTGCTCAACGAGCGCGGTTGTCACATCGTCGACACCACCTGTCCCTGGGTGTCGAAGGTGTGGAACACGGTGGAAAAGCACAAAAAACATGCCTTCACCTCGATCATCCACGGCAAGGTGAAACACGAGGAAACCCTCGCCACCTCCTCGTTTGCGGGCACCTACCTGGTGGTACTCGACATGGCCGAAGCCCAATTGGTATGCGACTACATCCTGGAGGGAGGCGATCGGCAGGCGTTCATGGCGCGCTTTGCCAAGGCCTGCTCGCCGGGATTTGATCCGGATCGCGATCTGGTGCGGGTGGGCGTGGCCAACCAGACCACCATGCTCAAAAGCGAAACCGAAGACATCGGCCGGCTGTTTGAGCGCACGATGCTCAAGCGCTACGGGCCCGCGGAGCTCACGGAACACTTCCTGGCCTTCAACACCATCTGTGACGCGACCCAGGAACGCCAGGACGCCATGTTTGCCCTGGTGGATGAGCCCCTTGATCTGATGGTGGTGATCGGCGGTTACAACTCCTCCAACACCACCCATCTCCAGGAGATTGCCGTGAGCCGCGGCATCCGCTCCTTCCACATCGACACCCCCGAGCGCATCGGGCCGGGCAATGCGATCGAGCACATGCCCCTGGGGGGCAAGCTGGAAACGGAGTGTCCCTTTCTGCCTGAGGGGCCGATCCGGGTGGGCATCACTTCAGGAGCCTCCACCCCCGATCGGGTCGTGGAAGACATCATCGAACGCCTGATCGATCTCACCGAGGACTAGGTGGCCCAGCCCGCGGCAGCCCCTGTCGCAGTCGCTGCAGTTCCACCCGCCCTGGGGCTTTACATTGTTTAAAGATCAAGCCCGGTAGACGATCGAGCCGTCCCCTCTGGATCCCTGACCTTTCCCCTTCCTTGGTGACGCCGTTGACCTCCTCGCTGTCGTCGTTACCCCCGAGGACAGCGACGCAGCCTGTGGGTCTGCGCCACAGTGAGGACCAGAGGGTGCGGCGCTACACCAGCACCTTCGCCGATCTGATGGAGATGCTGGCCCCAGCCGATCAGGTGGAGGCCTACCTCGATCGCCATGAGGGCTGGTTCCGTCGCTGCGCCGCCCCGATGGAGGTGAGCCCCATCGGGGCCAATGGCTATGCCCTAACCCTGGGCCGATTCGGAAACTTCGGCTTCGAGGTGGAGCCCAGAATCGGCCTTGAGCTACTGCCCCAGGCCCAAGGGGTCTACCGGATCACCACGGTGCCACTGGCGTTGAAAGAGAGCCAATTCGACGGCCTTTACGACGTGGACTTCAAGGCGTCCCTCAAGCTCGAGGAGGCCGCCAAACGCGAACCCTCTGGTTCAGAAGCAGCCGATCAGCCACCAACCTGCACGCTGGTGCGCTGGCAACTGGATCTCACGGTTTGGATCCAGTTGCCCGGTGTGATCACCCTGCTGCCCGAAAGCCTGGTGCAAACCAGTGGCGACCACCTGCTCAGGCAGATCGTGCGCCAGATCTCCCGCAAACTCACCTGGAAAGTGCAGGAAGATTTTCACGCCAGCCATGGACTGGATTGCCCACCGCGCCGGCGGGCCCAGTTCTAAGGACGCGGCCGACAGACAGCCATCAGGCCGGGCGGTTGTCCCAGATCTTGGCCACGATTTGCATGCCGCTCACGGCCTGCCAGAGGAACAGGGTCATCAACCCCATGTTGAGGCCCACATGGGCCTTCCTGGCGATCAGATTGCCCTGCTGCATCAGGGGGGTGAGGGCCGCAGCCAACGCGATCATGCAGGTCATGGCCACCCCCACCAGCAGGTGGGGCCCCACAAACAACTTGCCGTTGTTGAGGTAAGTCACGGCCATGCCGCCAAAGGTGCCAAGCACCATCAAGGCCAAGAGCAGGCTGCCAATCTGGAAATGGCGCTTGGCAAACTGCCCCTTAATCAAGGATTTGCGGGCCTCAGCATCGGCGGTGCGGGTGCGCTTGGCCTTGATGCCCAAGAACATCCCATAGCCCGACAGGGCCAGCAGCCCCCACATCATCAGGGGGTGGAGAAAGTTGAGGTTATAGGCAAAGGCTTCGGACATGGCAGCAACAGAAGGGCTGGGGGGCAGCCACGGCGAACCGAGCGAAGCTACAGCTCACCTGGGCCGAGCGGCGGCGATCAGTGCAGGAAATGGCGGCGACCGGTGACCACCATCGCCAGCCCAAGGGCATTGCAGGCCGCAATCGAATCGCCGTCGCGCACGCTGCCACCAGGCTGAATCACGGCGGTGATGCCATGGCTGGCGGCCAGGCGAACCGTGTCGTCGAAGGGG
>JBEDHM010000276.1:0-2940 GCA_041174105.1 Cyanobacteriota bacterium
CCGTGGCGGGTCACCCTCTGCACCCGCAGCTCCGGAGCGGAACCCTTGGCTTGTTCCAGTTGGGCGCCAAGGTCGAGTTGGTGGGCCTGCTGGGGAACCAACTGGAGGCCCACATCCGCCAGGTAGTGCTGAAGGGGCGGATCACTGCAGCTCACCAGCCACTCGGGTAGCAACGTGTTCAGATCTGGGCTGAACTGGGCAAAACAAGCCACCAGATCGGCCTCGCCATACCCCCGGCCCCAGCGCCCATGGCTTTGCCAGAGGGCTTGCAGCACCTGGGCCAGGCACGCGCCCCGGCG
Organism: Cyanobacteriota bacterium; assembly: GCA_041174105.1. GTDB lineage: Bacteria > Cyanobacteriota > Cyanobacteriia > PCC-6307 > Cyanobiaceae > Cyanobium_A. The sequence continues at coordinate 300 of JBEDHM010000276.1, forward strand.
CCGCAGATGCAAATCGAGCACCAACGCCACCACCGCACCCTTGAGGTAATAGCTGATCTGACTGTTGGCCGACTGGGCATCGGGCTTGTAGAGCTTGACCCAGGCCTCCTCACTGCTGGCCTTGAGGCTTTGCACTGCCCTGCCTGGACTGAGCAGGTAGCGACTGAGATCAGCACCGAGATCCTCCAGCACCGAATCCGCTGAGGTCACACCGGCGGCATGGGGGAGCAGCTGGTCGACGTAGCTGGTCACGCCCTCGGCAAACCACAGGGTGGGCACCACCACCGCCTGGCCGTAGTCGTAGGGAGTGAGTTCCGCAGGCCGCAGCCGACGCACATTCCACTGGTGCAGATATTCATGGGCCACCAGCTGGAGCAACTTGCGGCGCCCATCCGCCTTGGCCAACGCCCTGCGGCCAAATTGCAACACCGAACTGCTGTCGTGCTCGAGGCCGCCATAGCCATCGGCGGTGAGATGCAGCACAAACAGGTAGGTGTCGGCAGCGGGCCTGCTTACCCCCAGCAACTGGCAACAGGCAAGGCACACCCGCTCCACATCGGCTAGCCACTGGGGATCGGTGGTGAGGTCAGAGCCGGCGAGATCATGCCCCCAACTCACCCAGCGGTGGGGCACCCCAGCCACCTGAAAAGGGTGCTCCCGGTGGGGGCCCACCTCGATGGGTGTGTCTACCAACTGGTCAAAATCCTTGGCTAGCCAGCCTTGGGGCGAAACTTGCAAGGGAACAAACGGGTTCCATCCAGCTGGCAGCTGGAGGCTGAGCGAGTGCTCACTCCAACGCTCACCCTCGATCAACAGGGCCACGGCCGCCAGGGCTAAAAAACCGTGGTCAGCGGTGAGATGGCAGGTGCGCACCGAGAGATCGGCGGCAACCAGGCTGTAGTGGATCTCCAGCTCGGTGGGTTCGGGGAGTTCCAGTTGCCAACTGGATGGGCCCGTGCGTTGGGGCAGCAAGGGCTTTCCCTGTTGCCAGATTTCCAGCCCCTCCAGCTGGCGCACATAGTCGCGGATGAGATAGGAGCCTGGGGTCCATCCCGGAAGGGAGAGGCGAAGAACGGGCTGCCTGGGCGTGTGGGTCAGGCGCACCTTCACCAAATGCTGGTGGGCCGCTCGCAGATCAAGGTGAAAGTGGGGCACCGCCGCTCTCGATCAGAGGGCCACGCTGACGTGGGCTGGGCTGAAATGCTCGGCGACCTGGCCTAAGGCCATCTGGGCGGCGTAGGTCCGGGTGATCTGGGCCAGCAGGCGCTGGGCTGAGTGGGATCGGCTCAACCGTTGCAGATCCCCCACGACAGCGAGCGATCCATCGGGCTGGCGCACCCAACCGAGGTTGGCACCCTGGCCCAAACACACCTGGAGCTCCACCGGTTGAAGCTCGCCAGCAAAGCCGGCCAAATCCCCACCCCAGTGGGGCTGGTGGCCCAGCGAGACCAGGCTCGAAGCGAGCAGATTCGCATCGCGAAGCACGGTTGGCAGGATGGTGAGATGGGACATGGCGCAATGCCCGCTTTCGTAGACGCTAGCGATCAAGGCCCCTACGTCCAGTGGCCATTGCCACAGGACTGGACGCCGGCCAAGGGTTGCCTGCGGCTCGGGGTGATGGCCTCAGGCGATGGCAGCAACTTCGAGGCCCTGGCCCTGGCTTGCCGCTCCGGCTGGGCTGAGATTGCCTTGCTGGTGGTGAACAACCTCGGCTGCGGGGCCCAACAACGGGCTGAGCGTCTGGGCATCCCCCACACCCTGATCGACCATCGGGTCCATGGCGACCGCCAAGCCCTGGATCGGGCCTTGATTGGGGCCTTCCGTGAGCAGAACGTGGATCTGGTGGTGATGGCGGGCTGGATGCGCATCGTCACGCCCGTGCTGATCCAAGCCTTCCCCGATCGCCTGATCAACATCCACCCCTCCCTCTTGCCCAGTTTTCGCGGCCTGGATGGGGTGGGCCAGGCCCTGGCTGCCGGGGTGACGCTCACGGGCTGCACGGCCCACCTGGTGAGTGAAGCGGTGGATGCTGGCCAGATCCTGGTTCAGGCGGCCGTGCCCGTGCTCAAGGGCGATGACCACGCCAGCTTGAGCGCGCGCATCCACACCCACGAACACCGGATCCTGCCCCTGGCCGTGGCCCTCGCCGCCCAGCGGCTGGGACTCTGAGCGTCAGGGATAGAACGGCAACAGGGGCAGGCCTGCCGTGGCCTCCAGGCCTGCCATCAAGTTGAGGCATTGCACCCCCTGGCCCGCCTGGCCTTTGACGAGATTGTCGATCGCGCTCATCACGATCAATTGGCCCGTGCGGGCATCCACCTGCACCGAGAGCAGGGCCCGGTTGGTTTGGCGTACCCACTTGGTGGAGGGGTAGGTGCCCACCGGGAGCACATCCACGCAGGGAGCCTGGCGATAGGACGCCTCAAGCAGGGTGCGGCAATCTTCAGCCCGCAGGCCCGGATCCCTCAAGCGGCAATACACGGTGGACAGCAACCCCCGCACCATCGGAATCAGGTGGGGCGTGAACTGCAGCTGAATCGGCTGGCCCGCCACCTGGGAAGCCGCCTGCTCGATCTCACTGGTGTGGCGATGGCCCACCACCCCGTAGGGCGCCACCCCCTCGGAGGCCTCAGCCAAGAGC
>JBEDHM010000277.1:0-3808 GCA_041174105.1 Cyanobacteriota bacterium
CCCAAGCGCCCCAGCTTCATCACCACGGCCTTGAGCTGGGTGGTGCCGCCGCTCATTTTCATCCTCGTGCTGCAATTCTTTGCTCGCCGCAGTGGCATGGGCGGCGCCCAGGGGGCGCTCAGCTTCACCAAGAGCAAGGCCAAGGTGTACGTGCCCGATGAGGAATCGCGGGTCACCTTTGCCGATGTGGCCGGCGTGGATGAGGCCAAAGCCGAACTCACCGAGATCGTTGATTTCCTCAAAACCCCCGAGCGCTACACCGCCATTGGCGCCCGCATTCCCAAAGGCGTGCTGTTGGTGGGCCCTCCCGGTACCGGCAAAACCCTGCTGTCGAAGGCCGTAGCTGGCGAAGCCGAAGTGCCCTTCTTCATCATTTCCGGCTCCGAATTCGTGGAGCTGTTTGTGGGGGCCGGTGCCGCCAGGGTGCGCGATCTGTTTGAGCAAGCCAAACAAAAAGCACCGTGCATCATCTTCATCGACGAACTCGATGCCATCGGCAAGAGCCGCTCTGGCTCGATGGGCGTGGTCGGCGGCAACGACGAGCGCGAGCAAACGCTCAACCAGCTGCTCACCGAAATGGATGGCTTTGCCTCCAAAGACAAACCCGTGATCGTGCTGGCGGCCACCAACCAGCCCGAAACCCTCGATGCCGCCCTGCTGCGCCCGGGTCGCTTTGATCGCCAGGTGCTGGTGGATCGCCCCGACCTGATCGGCCGGCGCACAATCCTGGGCATCTACGCCAAGAAAGTGAAGCTCTCCGATGGCGTCGACCTCGACAAAATCGCCCAGGCCACCAGTGGCTTTGCTGGGGCGGATCTGGCCAACCTGGTGAATGAGGCGGCCCTGCTGGCCGCCCGTGCCAAGCGCACCAGCGTGGAGCAGGGCGACCTCAACGAGGCGATCGAGCGCGTGGTGGCGGGCCTGGAGAAAAAGAGCCGGGTGCTGCAACCCGACGAGAAAAAAGTGGTGGCTTACCACGAGGTGGGCCATGCGATCGTGGGTCACCTGATGCCCGGCGGCAGCAAGGTGGCGAAGATCTCGATCGTGCCCAGGGGCATGAGTGCCCTCGGCTACACGCTGCAACTGCCCACGGAGGAGCGCTTCCTCAATTCCAAGGAGGATCTCCAGGGCCAGATCGCCACGTTGCTCGGGGGCCGCAGCGCCGAAGAGATCGTGTTTGGCGAAGTCACCACCGGGGCCGCCAATGACCTCCAGCGCGCCACCGACATCGCCGAACAGATGGTGGGCACCTACGGCATGAGTGAAACCCTGGGCCCCCTTGCCTACGACAAGCAGGGCGGCAGCCGGTTCCTCGGCGGGGGCAACAACCCCCGGCGGGTGGTAAGCGATGCCACAGCCCAGGCGATCGATAAGGAGGTGCGCGGCCTGGTCGACAACGCCCATGCCAAAGCGCTGGCGATCCTGCACCACAACAGGGGGCTGCTGGAATCCATCTCCGAGAAAATCCTCGAAAAAGAGGTAATCGAAGGCGACGAACTCAAGGAGCTGCTGGCCAGCAGCGTGCTGCCGGAAACCGTGCCCGTCTGAGGCGGGGGCTTGACGGGTGGGCCCCCGATCCCGGATAAGGGTTCTTTGAGACGCCCCCATGGCTGGCGCCCTCCCAGGCCTCTCCTCCTTGCAGGCCTTGCAAGGAGGAGACCTGCTCTCCTCTGCTGATCTCAGCGCCGAGCAAACCCAAGCGCTGCTGCAACTAGCCGGCGAACTCAAACGCGGCCAACGCCAGATCGATCTGGGCGGCAAGGTGCTGGGCCTGATTTTCACCAAGGCCTCCACCCGCACCCGGGTGAGTTTTTCGGTGGCCATGGCCAGGCTGGGCGGCCAAACCCTCGACCTCAATCCCCAGCTCACCCAGGTGGGTCGCGGTGAACCGGTGGCCGATACGGCCCGGGTGCTCAGCCGCTACGTGGATGCCCTCGCCATTCGCACCTTTGGCCAACAGGAGCTGGTCGAGTACGCCCACTGGGCCACGATCCCGGTGGTGAACGCCCTCACCGATTTGGAGCATCCCTGCCAGGCCCTGGCGGATTACCTCACGCTCGCCGAGGCCTTTGGCGGAGCCCCTGCCGATCTGGCCGGCCTCACCCTGGCCTACGTGGGCGATGGCAACAACGTGGCCCATTCCTTGATGCTCGCTGGGGCCCTGCTGGGGGTCAACGTGCGCGTGGGCTGTCCGGTGGGCTTTGAACCGGATCAGGCCGTGCTGCAGCAGGCCCAAACGATCGCCGCAGGCCAGGGCTGCCAGGTGCAGGTGGTGCATGAGCCCCTGGCCGCCGTCCGCGGGGCCCATGCGCTCTACACCGATGTGTGGGCATCGATGGGTCAGGAACAGGAGCAAACCGCCCGGGAACAGGCCTTTGCGGGCTGGTGCCTGGATGAGGCGCTGCTCGCCGAAGCCGACAGCCGCGCCATCGTGCTCCACTGCCTGCCCGCCCACCGGGGCGAGGAAATCAGCGCCGGCGCCATGGAAGGCCCCAGCAGCCGGGTGTTTGATCAAGCCGAAAACCGCCTGCATGCCCAACAGGCCCTGCTGGCAGCCCTGCTCGGCGGCCTGCAGCACTAGACAATCGGCCCGCGAGGCGGTACATCTGTATTAGCGACCAAAGCCTGCTTGTCTGAGAACCAAGCCCAACCCCTCACCGAAGCCCAACAGGAGCTCTACGACTGGCTCTCCGACTACATCGGCAGCCACCGCCACAGCCCCTCCATTCGCCAGATGATGGAGGCGATGGGATTGCGCTCCCCAGCGCCGATCCAGAGCCGGTTGCGCCACCTGCAGCAAAAGGGCTGGATCACCTGGCAGGAGGGGCAAGCCCGCACCCTTCAGCTGCTGGGGGGAATCACCAGTGGCATTCCCGTGTTGGGCGCGGTGGCCGCCGGCGGCCTGATCGACACCTTCGACGATGTGAGCGAGCGGCTCGACCTGACGCCAGTGCTCGACACCCGCGGCCTGTTTGCCCTGACGGTCAACGGCGACTCCATGGTGGATGCCCACATCGCCGATGGCGACGTGGTGCTGATGGAGCCCGTGAATGATCCGGCCCGCCTCAAGCCCGGCACGATCGTGAGCGCCCTGGTGCCTGGCAGTGGCACCACGCTGAAACACTTCCATCGGCGCGGCAACGAGGTGCATCTGGAAGCCGCCAACGCCTCCTACGCACCGATCGTGATCCCAGCCGACCAGGTGGCCGTGCAGGGCAAGTTGGTGGCCGTTTGGCGGCAGGTTTAGCACCCAGCAGCAGGCCCCAACCCCCGAGGTTGTAAGCTCTCAAGGCACACAGCAAGGCCCAAGGCCAAAGCAAAGCGACCAGCGCTTTGTTTGCTTAGTGCACCAATGGGGCCATAGCTCAGCTGGTAGAGCACCTGCATGGCATGCAGGGGGTCAGCGGTTCGAGTCCGCTTGGCTCCACTCAGTTACCGCAAAGGATCTCGGGGGCGACGAGCCCCTTTTTTCTTGCCTGTGATCGGGGCGTTAGGGCAAGAGTCAGCGCAAAACCCCTTGGCCTTTTGCCTTGTGAGCGAAATCCTCCTGCTCCATGGCGGCGGTTGCCAGGGGGATGTCGTAGCAGGGAGCATGAGCCCCTCTGCGGTCCCGCCGATCCACTGGGGGCGTTCTGGCTGTGAGCAGCCTGCGATCACTGTCCCAAGCCCCTGCTATTTGCCCCCTCGGCTGGTGAGCCAATGGAAATAGCGAGGGGGCCTAGCCGCTGAAGCCCTGAGCCTCCTGATCACCAACTCAAACGTGCCTAGTTGCCTCATGGCCCCTTATCGCACTTGCCTTAAAGCAGGC
>JBEDHM010000278.1:0-3553 GCA_041174105.1 Cyanobacteriota bacterium
CTACCAGTAGGGGTCGGTGGAGAGCTCCACGCTGAGGGAGCCGCTGCGGCTGGCGGGCACGGTGGCAATGCAAGCGCGGATCGTGGTGCCATTCACGTCGATTTCGCAGGCGCCGCAGCTCCCCCCCAAGCACCCCGTTGGGATTGAGAACCCTGCCTCGCGGGCCGCATCAAGCCAGTCGCGTCCGGGGAGGCATCGGCTGGTGCGGCCCTCTGGCCAGTGGATCTGCACCTCCTTCATGGCTCGCTCAGCAAGGGCTCCAGATTGATGTGCTGCTCGAAGGCATCGGCGAGTCGATCGAGCAGTGCCTCCCGTTGACGGCTGTGGTGCGGTTGCTGTTCGCTCAGCAATGGCAACCCCTTGCGTGCTCTCAACTGGTTCAGCCAGCGGCGGCGCCAGGGCCCGCTCTCAAACACGCCGTGCAGGTAGGTGCCAGCCACGTTGCCCTGCACCCAGCCCAGACCAGCATCAGCGCAGAGGGACTCACAGGGATCCAGAGCTGAGCTCGAGCCGCGATGGAGCTCGAAGCCCTCGATCGCGATCGGTTCCGAGCTGCCCCCATTCACGCCGGGCCAGAGCGCCGGACTGCTCCTTTGGCGTAGGGCCTTCGTGCCGCCAAACACCGTGCGCAGCGGCAACAGGTTCAAACCACAGCTGTTCGACGCTCCGTTGCAGCTGCCTTCCAGGCCATCAGGGTCGCTCAGTTCGCGGCCCAGCAGCTGCATGCCGCCGCAGATGCCGAACACGTGGCCGCCGACTTGGGCATAGCGCTGCACTGCTGCTCCCAAGTTGCGGCTTTGCAGCGCCTCAAGATCCCGCAGGGTCTGCTTGCTGCCTGGCACCAACACCGCATCGGGATGGCCAAGCTCCTCGCCGGGCGCCACCCAGCGCAATTGCACCGTGGGCTCGGCCTCCAGCGGATCGAGATCGGAGAAATTGCTCAGGGAGGGCAGCTTGAGCACAGCGATCTCCAGCTCGGCACCGCGCTTGCGTCCGCGCCGTTCCAGTAGATCGAGGGAGTCTTCCGGTGGGAACAGCTCATCCAGCCAGGGCATCACCCCGAGCACCGGGATGCCGGTGTTGGCTTCCAGCCAGCGCCGGCCTCCATCAAAGAGTTCACGGCGACCGCGGAAACGGTTGATCAGCAGGCCACGGATCAGCGGCCGCTCCACTGGTCGCAGCAAGGCCAGCGTGCCCACCAGCTGGGCGAACACGCCGCCCCGCTCAATGTCGGCCACAAGGATGCAGTTGGCGCGCAGGTATTGGGCCAGTCGCAGATTGGTGAGGTCCCGCGGTTGCAGATTCACCTCCACCGGGCTGCCTGCCCCCTCCAGCACCAGCCGCCCGCCGGGATGGGCCGCCTGCAGCTCCCCTAGGCCCTGGCGGATCGCCACCCAGCCGGGTCTGAACCAGTCGCGGTAGTAGTGCTCGGCGCGGCAGCTGCCCACCGATTGCCCCAGGTGGATCACTTCACTGGTGCTGTCGCCCTGGGGTTTGAGCAGCACCGGATTCATGGCGCACTGCGGCTCCACCCCCGCGGCCCAGGCTTGCAGTGCCTGGGAGTAGGCCATCTCGCCGCCGGCCTGATCCACCCAGGCGTTGTTGCTCATGTTCTGCCCCTTGAAGGGCAGCGGCGTTTCGCCACGACGCAGCAACACCCGGCAGAGCGCGGCCGTCATCAACGACTTGCCGGCACCGCTGCTGGTGCCCAGCACCATCAGGGGGGTGGGTGATCTCACAGCCTTGGCTGATGGCGACGCAGCCAGTGCTTCAGGCGCATTAGCCAGCTAGCTGGCGGGATCGCCTCACTCCAGGGCTCGAGCACCTGCCGGCCCAGGGGCGTGAGGCGCACCCGTTCGGTCAGTCCCTGACCATCCACCTCACGACGCAGCACACCCAGCTGGATCAGCCAGATCAGATGGTCTTCCGTTGCGTTGCTGCTCAGGGGCCAATCGGGCCTGGTTGCCAATTGGGTACTGCTCAGGGCTCCTTGCTCCAGCTCTTGGTAGAAGCTCAGGGCGAATGGAAGGGAGCGCACAGCCTGGCGGGCGCGTCTCAGGGCGCGCTGATCCTGGGGGCTGAGGGCTTGGGCCGTCACGTGAGCAGTACCGCGCTGGTGGCTTCCGCTGGCATTCTCGGCCTACGCCTTGCTCACCGTTGATCGTGCTGCTGCTGGCTTCTGCTTCCCCTGCCCGCCGGCGTCTGCTGGAGCAGGCAGCCATTCCTCATCGCGTGCAGGTGAGCGGTGTGGATGAAGACGCCATCACCGATCCCCATGCGGCACAGCTGGTGCAGCTGCTCGCTCAGGCCAAGGCCATGGCGGTGTGGGAGGCCCAAGGGCCGGCTGAATTGCGGAGACTCAATGTCACGGCCTTGTTGGGCTGCGATTCCGTGCTCGCGTTTGAAGGTGAGGTGTTTGGCAAGCCTGCGGATGCCGAAGAGGCGATCGCACGTTGGCGGCGGATGGCAGGCGGCTGGGGGGAGTTGCACACCGGCCATTGCCTGTTGTCCGTGGCTGGCGAACTGGAGCGCCTCACCACGGTCACCACGCGTGTGCAGTTCGCTCGCCTCAGCGATGCTGAAATTGCCGCCTACGTGGCCACCGGTGAACCGTTGCACTGTGCAGGCGGTTTTGCACTTGAGGGGCGCGGCGGTGCGGTTGTCGAACGGATCGACGGATGTTTTTCCAACGTGATCGGCCTCAGCTTGCCTCTGCTGAGGCGATGGCTGGCTTTTCCTGATGAATGAACGAGGCCAAGTTGATCTTTGAGGATTGTTCTCTCATGGTTCACCAATTTGAACGGGGATGACTGCAGGCTGTCCGCTATTTGTGCCAACCCGAATCTCTGCTCTGAACGGAAGTGATCCGCTAGGCGGTTGATTGGCCGTGAATGTTCGTGTTGTGGGCTGATAAGTAAGCCATTGGGGTAGGGCTCCTCCTCCAGGTGTGGATGCACTGGTTGGCGCTACGAGGTTCACATTTGGATTGGCTTGGATTAACAACTGAGCAGGAACTTGGTAGGAGAAGCTGCCGGCTGCGTTCTGTGCCGCGCCGAGCTCAACAACTCCATTTCTGAAGACAGAGGGAGTTGATGGAGCCGGCTGCAGGGCTGCGTTGGCATTGGTGGCAGTGAGTTGTGCCCGCTCAGCAGCTGGATTTGGAGTCGCTGTAGTTGGTTGTTGCCCCGTAGTCGTGGCAGCGTTTTCAGCGCTCGTTGTCTGGCCTGGATTTGGCCCAGGTGGGTTCGGTCCAGGCGGGTTGGGACCCGGAGGATTTGGCCCAGGCGGGTTCGGTCCAGGCGGGTTGGGACCCGGAGGATTCGGCCCAGGTGGATTACCACCACCGGAGGGCCCTAAGCCTTGTCCAGCGCCTTGCCCGGGGCCATTGCCATCACCGGGACCACCGGCGCCTTGTCCAGTGCCGGGGACGGTATTGGCGGAGCCACCGGAGTTAGCGCCACCGCCAACACTAAAAGTGCTATTTGTTGGCGATTCGGTCGCAATGGCAGCAGTCAATGAAGAGCTGCTAGAGCCATTACCTATAGATATTAAT
>JBEDHM010000279.1:0-3324 GCA_041174105.1 Cyanobacteriota bacterium
CCTCGATGCCGGCTCCAAATATCAACTGCGCGAGATCTGCCTGCACCCCTCTGAGGTGTACGTGAAAGGCGAGCCCGCCAACAAGCGTCAGGAAGCCCAGTTCGTGGCGGGCAAGATCCTCACCCGCTTCACCTCCAGCCTCGATCAGGTCTACGGAGACCTGGCGGTGGGCCCCAATGGCCTCTCGTTTAAAGAGCTCGGCGGCATCGACTTCCAGCCGATCACCGTGCTGCTGCCCGGCGGTGAGGAAGTGCCTTTCACCTTCTCCAGCAAGGAGCTGGTGGCGAGCGCCGATGGCTCCTCCCTCTCCACCAGCACCGATTTCGACGGCAGCTTCCGGGCCCCCAGCTACCGCACCAGCAACTTCCTCGATCCCAAAGGTCGCGGCCTGACCACTGGCTACAGCAGCGCAGTGGGACTGGTGCCCGCTGGTGATGAGTTCACCGGTGAGACCGTGAAACGCTATGTGGATGGCACCGGCACCATGAACCTGTCGATCACCAAGGTCGACAGCAGCACCGGCGAATTTGCAGGTGTGTTCACGGCGATCCAGCCCTCCGATTCCGACATGGGCACCAAGAACGTCGTCGACGTCAAAATCATTGGTCAGCTCTACGGCCGCCTCGAAAAAGCCTGAGCAAGGTCGGGTTCATCCCTTCGATAAGCGTTCTCTCTCAAAGGCCCCGAGCAGGGGCCTTTTTTTGTGCCACCGGCTGTTGGGTTGGCATCGCCTGTTGGGTTGGCATCAGCTGTTGGGGTGCCATTGCCTTGATGGCTCGCCGTGCTTGCGGGGCCCATCTGGGAGGATGGCCATCCCCTTTTGGATGCCTGCGGATGTCTGCCCACGCCACTGGCTTGATTGCCCCCCACGGCGGTTCGCTGGTGGATTTGATGGTGCCGGCCGCCGAGCGGGAGGCCGTGAAGGCCAGCGCCACCAAAACGGTTGAGTGCAGTGACCGCAACGCCTGCGACGTGGAGCTGCTGGTGGTGGGGGGCTTTTCGCCCCTGCGGGGCTTCATGCACCAGGTGGATTACGACGCGGTCGTCGCCAGCCATCGCACCAGCAGCGGCCTGCTGTTTGGTCTACCGATCGTGTTCGACACGAGCGATCCCTCCATCGTGATCGGCGATCGCCTTCTGCTCACCTACCGCGGGCAGGAGCTGGCCGTGTTCACGGTGGAGAGCAAGTGGGAGCCCGACAAAGCGCTGGAGGCCAAGGGCTGCTACGGCACCACGTCGATTGAGCATCCCGCCGTGAAAATGATTGCCACCGAGCGGGGGCGCTTTTATCTCGGAGGCAAAGTGCAAGGGTTGGCCCTGCCTGAGCGGGTCTTCCCCTGCAAAACGCCAGCCGAAGTGCGCGCCACCCTGCCCGATGGTCAGGACGTGGTGGCTTTCCAGTGCCGCAACCCCATTCACCGGGCCCATTACGAGCTCTTTACCCGGGCCCTCGACGCCTCCAACGTCAGTGACGGCGGAGTGGTGCTGGTGCATCCCACCTGCGGACCGACCCAAGACGATGACATCGCCGGAGAAGTGCGCTTCCAGACCTATGAGCGGCTGGCTGCGGAAGTGAACAACCCGCGCATCCGCTGGGCCTACCTGCCCTATTCGATGCACATGGCGGGTCCAAGGGAAGCCCTGCAGCACATGATCATTCGCAAGAACTACGGCTGCACCCACTTCATCATTGGCCGCGACATGGCCGGCTGTAAGTCGTCGCTCAGCGGCGACGATTTTTACGGTCCCTACCAGGCCCAGGACTTTGCCCGCGACAACGCCCAGGAGCTGGGGATGGAAACGGTGCCCTCCCTCAACCTCGTTTACACCGAAGAAGAGGGCTACGTCACGGCAGAGCATGCCGAGGCCCGTGGCCTGCATGTGAAAAAGCTCAGCGGCACCCAGTTCCGCCAGATGTTGCGCGGCGGTGAGGACATCCCGGAATGGTTCGCCTTCCGTAGTGTGGTTGAGGTGCTGCGCGCAGCTGCCTGAGACCGGTTCAACGGGCTCTCGTCAGGCCCCCGCTGGGGCCTCCGCCGGGCGATCGGGCCCCGGTTAACATTCCTTTACTCAATTCTCACGAGCCGTGAAAAAGCGCTGGCGCAATGCGGGGCTCTATGTGCTCCTGGTGATCGTGATGATCGCCGTGGGTACGGCCTTCCTGGATCGTCCTGATGCGGCCAACGCTCCGCGCACCATGCGCTACAGCGATTTTGTGGAAGCGGTGCAGGGCAATGAGGTGTCGCGGGTGCTGATCTCCCCCGACCGCGGCACGGCCCAGGTGGTGGAAAACGACGGCCGCCGCGCCGTGGTGAACCTGGCTCCGGACAAAGACCTGCTCAAGCTGCTCACCGACCACAACGTGGACATTGCGGTGCAGCCCAGCCGGGAGCCGGCGGCTTGGCAACAAGCGCTTGGCAGTTTGATCTTCCCGTTGTTGCTGCTGGGGGGCCTGTTCTTCCTGTTGCGCCGCGCCCAGGGCGGCGGCGGCAACCCTGCCATGAGCTTTGGCAAAAGCAAGGCCCGTCTGCAGATGGAGCCCCAAACCCAAGTCACCTTCGGCGATGTGGCTGGCATTGAAGGAGCCAAGCTCGAGCTCACCGAGGTCGTCGACTTCCTCAAAAATCCCGATCGCTTCACCGCCGTCGGCGCCAAGATCCCCAAAGGTGTGCTTCTCGTCGGCCCTCCCGGCACCGGCAAAACCCTCCTAGCCAAGGCTGTCGCCGGCGAAGCCGGTGTGCCGTTCTTCTCCATCTCCGGTTCTGAATTCGTGGAGATGTTTGTGGGGGTGGGCGCCAGCCGGGTGCGCGACCTGTTCGAGCAGGCCAAAAAGAGTGCGCCCTGCATCGTGTTCATCGATGAGATCGATGCGGTGGGCCGCCAACGTGGGGCAGGCCTGGGTGGGGGCAACGATGAGCGGGAGCAAACCCTCAACCAACTCCTCACCGAGATGGATGGCTTTGAGGGCAATACCGGCATCATCATCGTGGCGGCCACCAACCGCCCCGACGTGCTCGATCAGGCGCTGATGCGTCCCGGCCGTTTTGACCGCCAGGTGGTGGTGGATCGCCCCGACTACAGCGGTCGCCTCCAGATCCTCGAGGTTCACGCCCGCGGCAAAACCCTGGCTAAGGATGTCGACCTCGACAAGGTGGCCCGCCGGACCCCCGGCTTTACTGGGGCCGATTTGGCCAACCTGCTCAACGAAGCGGCGATCCTTGCCGCCCGGCGCCAGCTCACCGAGGTGGCGATGGATGAGGTGAATGACGCCATCGAGCGGGTGATGGCGGGGCCCGAGAAGAAAGATCGGGTGATGAGTGAGAA
>JBEDHM010000280.1:0-4148 GCA_041174105.1 Cyanobacteriota bacterium
GGCTGCCAGCACGCGATTGGGGCAACGGCCCCGTCCCCTGCGCCTCTGGGCCAGCGGACCCACCTTTCGCAGCACCGTTGGCGATGGCGGGCACCAGCGGGTGAGCGAACAACTGCAAAGCGGTGTCGAATTGCTTGGCGTCAGCTCCGCCGCCGCCGATGCGGAGCTGATGCGTTTGCTCCTGGCAGCCGCTGGCCGCCTGGGTCTGCAACCCAGCCATGCCCCGATCCTTCTGGTGGGCCACCATGGCTTGCTCACGGCCCTGCTCGACCAACTGCCTGAGCAGCAACGCAGCTCGGCCCGGGCCGCCCTGACCAGTTTTGACAGCCTGGCTCTGCAACAGTTGCCCCTGGCAGAGGTCGATCGACAGCGGCTGGCCCACGTGATGCGGCTGCGGGGCGAACCGGCCCAGGTCCTGTATCAACTCGAGCAGTGGCTGGGTCCGGTGCCCCTGATCGGCGAGTTGGCCGCCACCCTGGCTGCCGTTGCTCCCGCTGCGATCCGCTTGGGGGTGAGCGTGCAACTCGATCCCACCTTCCAGCCCCACTTCGCGCTTTACGACGGCCTGGTGATCAAGTTGGTCTGCCGCGGTGCAGAAGCGCCCGTCGCCATTGCCAGTGGCGGGCGCTACGACGCGCTGGTGGGGCGCTTTTGCAGCGACCCATCCCAGGCTGCGGGCGTGGGCTTTGGCTTTGATGTGGAAGCGGTTCGCGAGCTGCTCGATGGCCAGGGCCAACCCCCTGAGGCCATCAGCCCTGTGCTGGTTGCCTACGCCGATCCCAGCCACCTGGCGCGGGCCATCGACGCCCTCGAGGCCCTCCACCACCAAGGCACCACGGCGGAGCTCTTCAGTGACCCCGTTGCCAACCAAGACGAAGCGAACCGCATCGCCGCGGCGCGCGGCTGCCGCAGCCTGCACTGGCTGGGTACCTAGGATCTAGGGCCCATCTTGCCTGAGCGGCAGCTCCCCATCCATGGCCCACACCATCGTGACCGACGTGTGCGAAGGGGTCTCGGATTGCGTGGATGCCTGTCCGGTGGCCTGCATCCACCCCGGCCAGGGGGCCAACAGCAAGGGCACCCCCTTCTATTGGATTGATTTCAACACCTGCATCGATTGCGGCATCTGCCTGCAGGTGTGTCCGGTGGCCGGAGCGATCATTCCCGAAGAGAAGCCCGATCTGCAGCGGGCCGCCTGAGGCCCTGGGCGGTTTCCTGCCCATCGGAGGGCCTTGGCGAGCGACCCATCTCCGGACGAACCTGGATTCCCGTTGCTTCGCGTGGGGTCGTGCTTCAAGCCGAACAGGGTCAGATCCAGATCCATACCGAAAACATCTTCCCGATCATCAAAAAGGCCGTCTACAGCGGCCATGAGGTGTTTCTGCGGGAATTGGTGAGCAATGGCGTTGACGCCATCAGCAAACGGCGGATGGCCGCCATGGCGGGCGACTGCAGCGAGGGGCCAGAGCCAAAGATCGCCATCCGGATCGATCGCGAAGCGAAAACCCTCACGATCTCCGATAACGGCATCGGCATGACCGCCGATGAGGTGAAGCGCTACATCAACCAGGTGGCCTTCTCCAGCGCCGAAGACTTCCTCGAGAAGTACAAACAGGAGAGTGACGCCATCATTGGCCATTTCGGCCTGGGCTTCTACTCGAGCTTCATGGTGGCCCAGCAGGTGGAGCTGATCACCCGCAGCGCCAAACCCGACAGCGAGGCCGTGCGTTGGAGCTGTGATGGTTCCCCCAACTTCAGCCTTGAAGCAGCTGATCGGGCGGAAGCCGGAACCGATGTGGTGCTGCATCTGATCGAGGAGGAGCTCGAGTACATCGAGCCTTCACGCATCCGCACCCTGATTACCACCTACTGCGACTTCATGCCGGTGGCGGTGGAGCTCGAGGGGGACGTGGTCAACAAGCGCGAGGCCCCATGGCGTAAAAGCGTCCGGGATCTCACCGACGACGACTACATCCAGCTCTACCGCTACCTCTACCCCTTCCAGGGCGATCCCCTGCTGTGGGTGCACCTGAACACCGATTACCCCTACAACCTCCAGGGGATCCTGTTCTTCCCCAAATCCACCGGCCGGGCCGACTGGGAGAAAGGGGAGATTCGCCTGTACTGCAACCAGGTGTTCGTGAGCGATTCGATCAAGGAGGTGGTTCCGCGCTACCTGCTCCCCTTGCGTGGGGTGATTGATTCACCGGATATTCCGCTCAACGTCAGCCGTTCAGCCCTACAGACCGATCGACGCGTGCGCTCGATTGGGGCTTTTGTGGCCAAAAAAGTGGGAGATCGGCTCAAACAGCTCCATCAGGACGAACCCCAGCGCTACGCCCAGATTTGGGAATCGGTGGCTCCCTTCATCAAGATCGGCGCGATGGAGGACGACAAATTTGCTGAGCAGGTGGCCGACTTGGTGCTGTTTGGCACCACGGCTGCAGCCCAGGAAGGAGGTGAGGCGGAACTGGCCAACCCTGACCCGATCCCGGGCGAGGGCGGCAAGGCCTTCACCACCCTGGGCGGCTACCGCGGTCGCCTGGCGGCAGACAATGCCAAGCGCATCCTTTATTGCACCGATGAGGCCGGCCAGGCCGGTGCCTTGTCGCTGTGGAAAAGCCAGGGAGCTGAAGTGCTGTTGGCCGACACCTTCATCGATACCCAGTTCATCCCCTGGCTGGAGATGCGCCACGATGAACTCAAGTTCCAGCGGGTGGATGCCGAGCTCGACGACTCCCTCCAGGAGGCGGACAGCGGCATCAGCGATGCCGATGGCAAAGACGCCTCCGAGAAACTGCGTGATCTGTTCAAGGCGGCCCTCGCCAACGACAAAATCACCATTCAGGTGCAGGCCCTCAAGGGTGACAACGCCCCAGCAGCCCTGATCCTTCTCCCCGAGCAGATGCGCCGTCTCAACGACATGGGCGCCCTGATGGAGCAACGGCTGCCTGGTCTGCCCGATCACCACGTGCTGCTGATCAACCGAAAACACCAGTTGGCGGAGGGACTGCTCAAACTCAGTGCCGGATCGGTGATCACCACCGCTGGCGGTTCAGCAACCAGTTCGCCTAGCCAGGAGCTGGCCACGGGCCTGAGCCGGCACGTTTACGAACTGGCCCGCCTGGCGGTGGGAGGGCTCGAACCCAACGAACTGGCTGGCTTCCAACAGCGCAGCAGCAACCTCATGGGCCAGCTGATGGAGCGGGGTCTCTGACCCCTTTTGGTAGGATGGTTTCTTGGGTTTGTGCCCAATTCCACTTGGGCCCAAGCCCAAATTCATCGCAAGGTTGATAGTCATGTCCCGGGTTTGTCAGCTCACCGGCAAGCGCGCCAACAACGGCATGGCTGTCAGCCACTCCCACGTGCGCACCAAGAAACTCCAGCAGGTGAACCTGCAGGAGCGCCGCCTGTGGTGGGCCGAAGGCAACCGTTTCATCAAGATTCGGGTCTCTACCCGCGCCCTGAAAACCATCCAGAAAAAAGGCCTCGGCGCCTACGCCAAAGAGCTGGGCATCAACCTCGCCAAAATCTGACGCCGATGCAGCGCCGCGCTTTTTTGGCTGCTGGCCTGCGTTCGCTCTCCGCCACCCTGCCCCTGTCCCTAGCCGCTGGGGGCGGATTAACAAGCCTGTTGGCCCTTGGCAAGCAGGCTTTTGCTTTGGGTGGGACCTTGCCGGAGCTGAATGCCCCAGCACCCGATTTCAATCTGCCCGGGGTCAAACCCAGCGTGGGGTTACGAGCCGCCAGCGCGGGCGAAGCTTCAGGCCAGGAGGCCAACGTGGAGCCAACCCAGCTGCAGTTGGCTGATTTTGCGGGGAAGTGGCTGGTGCTCTACTTCTATCCCCGGGACTTCACAGGCGGCTGCACCCTCGAAGCCAGGGGCTTTCAGCGGGATCTCGCCCAATTCCATGCCGCGGGGGCTGAGATTGTGGGGATCAGCGCCGATGATCCTGAGTCCCATGCTGATTTCTGCAGCACTGAGGGGCTGGTCTTTCCCCTGCTCTCGGACCCGGGCGGAGCCGTGAGCCGGGCCTACGGCAGCTGGATCGCGCCCTATTCCCTCCGGCACACCTTCGTGATTGATCCTGAGGGGATTGTTCGAGCCCGCTTTGTGGCCGTCAGACCCAGCGGCCATAGCCGCGAGG
>JBEDHM010000281.1:0-14556 GCA_041174105.1 Cyanobacteriota bacterium
CATATCCGCCAGCAACAGCTGCAAAGGCCCCTGTTCGAATTTTCCGGAGCCTGCGCCGGTTGTGGCGAAACGCCCTACCTCAAACTGGCCAGCCAGCTGTTCGGCGACCGGATGGTGGTCGCCAATGCCACCGGCTGCTCCTCGATCTATGGCGGCAACCTGCCCACCACCCCCTGGGCCACCAACGCCGATGGACGGGGTCCGGCCTGGAGCAATTCGCTGTTCGAAGACAACGCCGAATTTGGCCTGGGCTTTCGGATCGGCCTAGACCAGCGCCGCGCCCGGGCCCGGGAGCTCCTGGGCCAAGTCGCCCACGCTTGGCAGGCCGATGGCCATGGCCTGCCCGCCGAGCTGGTGAGGGGCCTGCTCGAAGCCAACCAAAGCAATGAAGCCGGTATCCACGACCAACGGCAACGGGTGGCCGAACTCCAGCGCCTGATCCAACAGCGGATCGATGGCGGCAACGAGCAGCGAATCGAGCAAGGCTCCCAATCGCGAGACCTGGGCAGGGAGCGCGAACTCCTGGGCCTGTGTGGGGATTTGGTGAAGCGGAGCGTGTGGATCGTGGGCGGTGATGGCTGGGCCTACGACATCGGCTTTGGCGGCATCGACCACCTCCTCGCCGGATCCCATGACGTGAACCTGCTGGTGCTGGATACGGAGCTGTACTCGAACACGGGCGGCCAGATGTCGAAATCGACGCCCAAGGGCGCCGTGGCCAAATTCGCCAGTGGCGGCAAGCACAGCACCAAAAAGGATCTGGGTTTGATGGCGATGACCTATCGCCATGTCTATGTGGCCAGCGTGGCCATGGGAGCCCGCGATGAGCACACCGTGAGGGTGTTGTTGGAGGCGGAATCCTTCCCCGGGCCCTCCCTGATCCTGGCCTACGCCCACTGCATTGCCCATGGCATCGACATGGCCCAGGGCATGGCCCACCAACGGATGGCGGTGGAATCCGGCCGCTGGTTGCTGTTCCGCCATGACCCCCGCCGCCGGCAGCAGGGCCGGCCAGCCCTGGTGGTGGATTCCCCCAAGCCCAGCGTGCCGCTGGCGGAGGCGATGGAGCGGGAAAACCGCTTTCGGCAATTGCACGCCAGCAATCCCGAGCAGGCCCGCCTGCTCACAGAAGAGGCCCAACGGGAGCTCCAGCAGCGCTGGGAGTTATATCAACGCCTGGCCGCCATGGCATGACGACTGGCCAGGCCCACCCCAACCGACAACAGCAGCTGCTGGAGGCGATCCACCGCCAGTGCACCCGGCCATGGACCTTGATGGAGGTCTGCGGCGGGCAAACCCATGCTCTGTTGCGCCATGGCATCGACCAACGGCTACCCGAGGCGATTCGACTGATTCATGGGCCCGGATGCCCGGTGTGCGTGACCCCTGCCGAACGCCTCGATCAAGCCATGGCCCTGGCGGCCCAACCCGGGGTCATCCTTTGCTCCTTCGGCGACATGCTGCGCGTACCCGGCAGCGGCCAACGCACCTTGTTGTCGGTGCGCGCATCGGGCGGCGATGTGCGCGTGATCTACGCACCGCTGGATGTGATCGCCATCGCCAGGCGCCATCCCGAGCAGCTGGTGGTGTTCTTTGCGGTGGGCTTTGAAACAACGGCTCCCGCCACAGCGGTGTTGGCCCAACAGGCCCTGGCATCCGGGCTGGCCAACCTGGCCCTGTTGGTGTGCCATGTGCGGGTGCCGCCCGTCCTGGCGAGCATGCTGGAAGATCCCAGCTGCCAGGTGCAGGCCATCCTGGCGGCCGGCCATGTGTGCACGGTGACGGGCCAGCGCGACTACGAAGCACTGGCGGCTCGCCACCGCGTGCCGATCGTGGTGACCGGCTTTAGCGCCGAAGACCTGCTGCAGGGCATTCTGCAAGCGGTGCGCCAACTGGAGCGGGGCCAACACCGGGTGGAGAACGGCTACCCGCGGGTCGCCAACGACAACGGCAACCCCGCCGCCCAGCTGCTTGTGAACCAGGTCTTCCAACCGGTGGACACCCCATGGCGAGGCCTGGGGATGATCCCCGCTGGCGGCCTGGCCCTGAGGTGGCCCTACGACAGGCTGGCGGCCGAACGCCATGGGCTGCTAGCGCCCCCTTCCCGAGAAGCCGCCCACGGGATGGGGGAACGTTGCCTGAGTGGGGAGGTGCTGCGGGGCCGGTTGCTCCCCCCTGCCTGCCCCAGTTTTCTCAGCCACTGCACCCCCGAACACCCGCTCGGCGCGCCGATGGTCTCCAGCGAGGGGGCCTGTGCCGCCTATGCCCGCTACCACGGCTCAAGGTTGTGATGGGCCCTGAGCTGGAGCCCACCATCCAACTGGGCCATGGCGGTGGCGGCCGGCTGAGCCAGCAGTTGTTGCATGGGCTGCTCCTGCCTGGCCTGGGCATCAGCGCCAACGGCCTTCACGACGCGGCGCTGCTGCCACTGGGCGGCCAGCCCGGCCAGCCATCGCTGGCCTACACCACCGATTCCTATGTGGTGCGGCCCCTGTGCTTTCCAGGGGGCGACATCGGTCGCCTGGCGGTGATTGGCACCGTGAACGATCTGGCCATGGCCGGAGCCACCCCCTTGGCCCTGGGCCTGGGGCTGATCCTGGAGGAGGGGCTCCCGATCGCCACCCTGCAAACCGTGGTGAACTCGATCCAAGAAGCTGCCGCCGCCTGCGGCGTGGCCGTGGTGACCGGCGACACCAAGGTGGTGGAGCGGGGCAAGGGGGACGGCCTCTACATCAACACCAGTGGGGTTGGCGTCGTGAGCGAGCGGCTGGTGTGCGCGGGGCGGCCCATCCATCCCGGGGCCATCGGCAGAGGGGATGCGGTGCTGGTGAGCGGCGATCTGGGCCGCCACGGGATTGCGATCCTGGCGGCCCGGGAGCAACTGGGATTGCGCACAACCCTCCTGAGCGATCTGGCGTCGCTGCTCGAACCGGTGCAAGCGTTGCTCGAGCAGGGACTCACCCCCCATTGCCTGCGGGACCTCACCCGCGGCGGGCTGGCCAGCGCCGTCGATGAAATCGCCCGAAGTGCCCAACGCTGCATCGACCTGGAGGAGGGGGCGATTCCCGTGGACATCGCGGTGCAGGGGGCCTGCGACCTGCTGGGCCTCGATCCTTTGGCGATGGCCAACGAAGGACGGATGGTGGTGATCCTGCCCAGCGACCAGGCGGAAGCGGCCCTAGCGGTGTTGCAACGGTTTCAGCCCCAGGCCGCCCGGATCGGCACGGTGGGGGAAGCCTTCACGGCAGGGCAAAGGCTCCACCCGGTGCGACTGCACAGCAGCCTGGGGGTCTGGCGCCCCCTTGATCTGGGCCAGGGGGAACTGCTGCCGCGGATTTGCTGAATGGACGTTGGACGGAAGCGTTGGTGGCGCAAGCGCCGCAGGATCAAGGGTGCCTGGCGCTTTGACGATCAGCAACTGCCCGGCGGCAGACCCGGCGGAACGGTGCCAGGCCAATGCCGAACAGATCTTCAAACGAATGGTTGGCACTGATCACCGAGCTGAGGCCACACCGGTTCACCTGCTGCTGCAGGGTGCACTGAGGCTCACGGGCAATGCCCTCAAACAGGCGACTCAGCCTCACCTGCTGCAGGGCCTGGTAGGGAGTCTTGCCCCGGCAATGGTCGAAGCAAAGATCCAGCCATTCCTCATTCACCCCCAGCGCGGCGGCCATCGCGTCGAGGGATATCGACTCATTGAAGTGGGCAGCGAAATAACGAACGGCCTGATTCACCACCGCCATTTGATCCGACAGCGCCACAGGGGTTTGGCAGGCAGGGGCTTTGGGCCGATGGCTTCTGGCCGTTGAACGCCGTTGAGCCGCTGGTTTGGGGGCCATGCGCATCGTCTTGTCTCCTTCCTTCCCTGTAACCCAGGCATAACCAGGGGCGGGAGGCATGGCAAGGGACGATCGCTGAAGCAGGATCAAACGCAATGATGGCTGGACGCTGCACTTGGGCCGATTGGATCGCCACCACCTGGTCTTATTGGGGGTTGCCCTGCTCTGTGTTGCTGGTCTGGTGCTCTGGGTAGCGGAGATCGATCTGGGCGTGGAGCAACTGCTCACGCCCCAACCCACGACACCCCAGCCGCACCAGCCTTGAGGGCCGCCGCCAGCGGAACGGCGAGAGCCTCGGCACTGCGCAGGGCCCCTTCAATCCGCCCAAAACCCACGCCCGCCACGTAATCACCGCAAAACGCCACCTGGCTAGCGGGGCACAGCGTTAATTCGGTGGGCAGCCCAGGGGCCATCGGAAAGGCGGCTGCCCAGCGCATCAATTGCCGCTCATTGCGGTTGAGGCTGGAGAGCCGGGCCTGCCACAGGGTGGGATCGCCAAGCCAGGGCGCCAGGGCCTGGGCCACAGCCGTCACCAAAGCAGCAATCACCTGATCTTCCCTTCCCCCATCGGGGGGCAGCTGGAGCTGCTTGGCCACCGCCGAATGGGCCCCATAGACATCGAGATGGTCGGCGGCGAAGGCATGGCTGGAATGGGCCACCACCGCGCAGCGCCCATCGGCCAGGGGCTGGATCACAATCCGCGCCAAACCCCAACGCTGCTGGGCCGCTGCATCGAAATTCAGTAGCCGAAAGGGCAACCCCAGCCAGGGCTCTGCCCAGGGTGCTGGCAACACAAACAGGCCATTGGTGCGGGCCTCAACGCGAATGCCCGCCAGGGTGGTGAGGACGTGATCGAGTTGCAGATCTGCCAACGATCGGGCCGCTGCCTTCAGGGGCACCTCGGGCCAGCCAAACAGGAGCTGGCTGCGGGGATGGGCCAACAAGGTGCTGCTCAACACCAACCAATCGGCCTGGCCGAGCAGCTCCCCGCCAGCGTCGCGCAACTGCCAAGGGCCGTTGGTTGCTTTGGCCAGATGGCGCACCAGGGTGCCGTAATGGGGATCGATCGCTGGAGCCCCAGAGCCAGAGCCGGCTGCCTGGGCCAACTGCAACAGCCCCTGACAGAGCTGATCCATCCCGCCCTGGCCAGCCAACAACTGACCGCGGGCGAGGGCATCGGGCTTGCCCAGCTCCAGCCGGCACTCCCCTTCGAGCAGGGCAAGATCTCCCTTCCAGGGGCAAAGCCATCCCCCCTCAAGCAACGGCTCCACCAGCTCCGGGGCGGGCTGGGCCGTGAGGTTGAACAGGGGAGCGCCATGGTCGAGTTGCCACAGCGCATCCGCCCGGGAGCGGCGGGTGCTGGCGCGCCCTCCGGGCCCACGCCCGGTTTCCCACAGGCTGATGGACGCCTGCACCCCCAGGCGCCGGAGCTGGGCGACCAGGGCACAACCCGCCACTCCGGCCCCGATCACGGCGATCGATTGGGGCATGCGACCCAGCGAACCCTCAGACCTTTGGTCAGGATGCCAACGAATGGGCGCTCCTGGGGAAATGTTGCGGATCGCTGAGGCCCCAGCGACCGGTGGCTTCCGTGGCCGGTAGCCCAGGAAGCCGGAGCGTCAGTTGTATTCGCCGGGGATGTCGTTTTTACGCACGGTCACCCGATCAAAGCGCTGACCTGAGGCCCTCAGCAGCTCATCACCAGAGAATTCAAAGCCCAACTTGAGGGCGATCTGGGCCACGTCATCGGCCGTGGAGGCGGCCAACACCTGCTGCTTGAGGCTGTCATCGCCTTGCATGCGAAGCAAAAACGCTGTCAGCTGCTCGCGGGACATGGCCAACCGATCGGGGTCGAGCCCGCCAGCATGGCCTCTGGTGTGTCGTTTTGCCCACGCAACCCCCAACCAGCCGGCAAAACCTTGTCAACCCTCTTAAGACTCGCTTAAGATTTGGGAGTCATGAATCAGATGGTTCAACCGTGCACGAGAACCACCCGGTGTTGCTGTCCCTCGATGCCGAGTTGAGCAATCTCCGCACCAACTACGAAAACCATCCCAACGAGCACACCCGCTACCAGGTGGCTCGGCTGGAAAGCCTGATCCAGCAATGGGCCCCCCAGCGCGCCAACGCCGCCTGAGGCGGGTCACGCTCCCCCATCCCAATCCACCAGACTTGGGGCCATCGGCAAGATCAACGGATTGATCCCTGTCCCCAGTGTTGTCGCCCAGTTGTCACCAGCCCTGGTGACCAAATCGTCGCTGTTTGGCATCGGCATTGCCTTCAGCCCCTTGCACATTGGCGTGGTGACCCTGCTGCTTTTGGGCAAATCGCCCCTGCAGCGCGCTCTCACCTACGTGGCTGGCTGGGCCACGGCCAACGCTCTGGCGATCGTGGTGCTGATGGCCATTGGGGAAGCCTTTTCGATCAGCCTCAACCATGGCGGGCGAGAACAGGTGCTGATCGACCTGCTGGGCGCCGGTGCCCTGATCGGCCTGGGGCTTTACCAACTCACACCCCAGGCCAACATCGGCGAAGAGGGCATGGCCCTCAAGCTGATGAACCAACTGCCCGACTTCAGCACCCTGGCGCTGCTGGGCGTGGGGGCCGTGAGCGCCATTCTCACCCCGGAGAACCTGGTCTTTTACTTAAAAGAAGCCGGGCTGCTGTTGCTCAACGAGCCAGGGCTGAAGGCCGATGCGGAAGTCACCGGCCTGTTCACCCTGATGGCCAGCTCCCTGCTGCTGCTGCCCCCCTTGGCCTGGCTGGTGAGCAGGGGTTCGATTCGTGAAGCGATCACCAAGCTCGAAGACTGGCTGCAGCACAAGGCCGAGTGGCTGGTGGGGGTGCTCGCCCTGGCCCTGGGGGCCTACCTCCTCTACGAGGGGTTGCATGGACTGAATGTGATGCACGGCCTCCTGCCTGCCGCCTAGCTGGCTTTTCGGCGGGATTGCAGCCACATGCTCAGACCCGATCCCACCAGCATCAGCACGCAGAGGCCGAGCACCACCGCATAGAAGGGCTCCAAATCCAGCGGGCCAAAGTGGCCAATGTGCAGGTCGAGCAGCCAATCGGCTTCGATCCCCCGCACTTCCAGCAAGTTGAACACCACCCCCGTGATCGCCGTGAGGATCAGCGGTGCAGCGGCAATGGGAACCATGGCGCGATGGGCGCTGCGGGAACTTTTGAACACACTGGAAGTGCCGATCGGCAGGGCGGGGGCAAAACCCTAGGCAGCCAAGGCCGCACTGGCACGCCCCCGAAAAAAGAGCGGGCGAGCCCCCTTCCCACCTGTTGCAATTGAGAATTGCTTGCAAAAGATCCCTTGACCGGGGTATGTTGCGAGCCGCTCTCAATAGGCCGATAGCGCCGCGATGCAGTTCCGCCATCTCTCCGATCGCTCCCAGGGGCCCATCCGCATGCCCGTGGGTCAAACGGTGTTGATTGATCCGTCCCTGCGCCCCCAGGCCAGTTGCATTGAGGTGATCGAGGGCATTGCCCGGGTCTATTGCCCCTGCGAAGAAACCGAAGGCATGACCCTGGCCTTCCTCCAGCCCGGCGATCAACTGGCCACCGACCGTCTTTGCAGTGAAGGGGTTTGCGTGGAAGCCCTCACGCCCTTGCTATTTCGCAGTGATGCCCAAGCCCAGAATCCCGGCGGCTTGGATCCGGTCAACGAGTGGACCCTGCAATTGCTACGCATCCGCCACCTCAACAAAGCGGAGCAACGGCTCCATGCCCTGTTGGGTCTGCTGGTGCGCCGTCTTGGCAAGCGCTGTGGCCCCTGGTGCGACCTGCCATTTCGCCTGAGCCATGAGCGCATTGCCGAACTGATCGGCACCACCCGCGTCACCACCACGCGCCTGATCTCGAGAATCCGTCAGGAGAACTTGCTGGAAGCCCCAGCCCAGCAAGCCCTGCTGCGGCTCGCTCCATCGCTGGTGGAGTCCGCACCCTTGGCCGCCACCTAGGAGCCAAAACCGTGATGCAGAGTTCGATCAGCTTCGAGAACGTTTGGCACCGTTACCCGGCAAACAGCTCTGGGGCGTGGACCGTGGCGGGCCTGGATCTGGCCATGGCCCCGGGGGAACTGCTCGGGCTCCTTGGCCCCTCCGGCTCTGGCAAAACCACCTTGCTGCGGCTGATTGCCGGGTTTGAGCGTCCGAATCGGGGTCGCATCGTGATCCATGGCCGTGACGTTGCCGGCCCTCGCCATTGGCTACCGGCGGAACGGCGCGGGGTGGGCATGGTGTTTCAGGACTACGCCCTCTTTCCCCATCTCAATGCCTGGAAAAACGCCTGCTTTGGCCTGAAACGGGGCCAGGGATCCGATCGGGTGCGGTGGCTACTCGAGCTGCTCGGCCTGGCCGGCATGGAAGGGCGCTACCCCCACCAACTCTCGGGGGGCCAACGTCAACGGCTGGCCCTGGTGCGGGCCCTCGCGCCCGAACCGGCCGTGCTGCTGCTGGATGAACCCTTCTCCAATTTGGATGTGGAGGTGCGCCTAAGGCTGCGGCGCGAGCTTCCCGATCTGCTCAAACGCTGTAACACCAGCGGGATCCTGGTGACCCACGACCCCGAAGAAGCCCTGGCTATCTGCGATCGCGTGGCGGTGTTGGAGGGCGGCAGGCTGCACCAATGCGATACGCCCCAGACCTTGGTGGAACGCCCGGCCAGTGCGTTCGTAAGCCGGTTTGTCCTGCAGGCCAACCGGCTGCCAGCCACCTGCCAAGGCAGCCAATTGCTCACGCCTTTTGGTGTGATGCAAGCGGCACCCCAGCCCAGTCATGGATGTTCTTCCTGGGGAGAATCGGCCCCAAGCACCCAGGGCGCCGCAGCCAGCCAAGCCGCAGCCAACCAAGAGGCGATGGTGATGAGCGATGCCATCCACCTCGATGCCGATCCCTGCGGTGATGCGCGGGTGGTGGGCCGGGAGTTTTTGGGCCAGGGCTGGCTCCTCCAGGTGGAATGCCATGGCCAGGAACTGCGGGTGAGGGTTCCCCTGGCCAACCCCTTGCGCATCGACCAACGCTGTCGGGCGAGGCTGGTGCCTGGTGCCCTGGCGCAGGTGTTTCCGGATGGACGCGCCTTTCAAGCGCTCTAAACAGAAGGGCTTCGATCCCCGTTCTGCAGGTTTGGAACCACGGCCAAGGCGGCCACCAACCCCAACCCCATGATCACCAAAGCGGGCACCAAGGCCGCCCCAACCCGTTCATCGCTGGCGTACTGGTAGACCCGCACGGCGAGGGTGTCGTAGTCGAAGGGCCTGAGCGCAAAGGTGAGCGGCAATTCCTTCACGGTGTCGACAAAAACCAGCAGGGCCGCCACCAACAGCGGCCCGCGAAGCAGCGGCAGATGGATGCGCCGCAGCACTTCAAACCAAGGGCTACCAAGGCTGGCAGCCGATTCATCAACGCTGGGGGGAATGCGCTCCAAGGCCGCATCCAACCCCCCCTTGGCGACGGCCAGGAAACGATCCCCGTAGCCCCACACCAGCAGGGCCAGCGGAGCCAATCCCAGACCCCCACCCAACAGCAAAAAGGCCAAGGCCAGAACGGTGCCTGGAACCGCATAACCCATGCCCGCCCCAAAGCTGATGGCCCTGAGCCAGGGGTTGGGAAGCCAGCGCTTGGCCACCGCCAGCACCAGGGCCGCCGCCACCGTGATCGCCGTGGCCGCGAGGGCCAGGGCAAAGGTATGCAGCGACAAGCTCGCCAATTCCTGGGTCGGCTCCAGCGGATGTTGCCCCCAACTGATCCCCACCCACAGCAGGGGGAAACCCAAGCTGGCCAAAGGGGGGAGCAGGGCGCAGCACTGGGCCAGCCCCTGGCGCCAGCCCTGCAGGGGCCAACGGCTCGCTAGGGCACTCTCCTGGCCCGCACTCCAGAGCCGACTACGGCGGCGACAACCCCGTTCCGCCAGAACCAGGCCCACCACGAACACCATGGTGACAAGGGCCAAACCAATCGCTCCTTCGATGTCGCCGTCTCCCTGCCAACGGTCGAGGATGCCCGCCGAGAGGGTGGGTACGCCGAGGAGCTGAACAGCACCAAACTCATTCACCACTTCCATGCCGGCTAGGGCCACGCCAGCACCAATTGCGGGCATCGCCATCGGCAAGGCCACCCGCCAAAAACAGCCCCAGGGCCCGACCCCCAAGGAACGGGAGGCATCCTGCAGGCGAGCCCCGCCCAGGCCAAAACACTCCGTACTGAGCAAAAACACATAGCTGTAGGTGCACAAACTCAGCACCAGCACGGCCCAGGCGAAGCCATGGACCCGCCAGCCCACCCGGCTGCCCAAATCCACCAAGGTGGCCGCCAACAGGTAACTCGGAATCGCCAACGGCAAGAGCTGGGCAATCTGCAACCAACGGCGACCTTGAAACTGGCAGCGGGCCGTCAGCCAGCCGTTCGTCGTACCCAGGAAAGCCCCCAACACCCCAACGCCAACCAGCAACAACAAGGTGTTCTGGATTTGTTCACCGCCACTCGGGCCAAGGGCCAGCAAGCCAGCCCAGCCACTGCGGCTTGCCACCCCAAGCAACGCCAGCAGCGGCAGCAGGGCTAACAGGCTGACCAGCAACACCCCAACGCCCAGAAACGAGCGCTGGGATGCCAGGGTGCGCTTGGCCATGGGCCCTTACTTCCAGCCGTTCAGTTCCATCAGCTTGATGGCAGCCGGGTTTTTGGCCCCCAATTGCTGGGCCGAAACGCCATCCGCCTTGAACGGGCCAAAGCGTTTGAGGGTGGCGTTATCGCCATAGCCCTTGAGGGGATATTCGTTGTTGGCCTCGGCATAACCCCGACCCCCCGTTGGGGAAGCCAAAAATTCAATCAACTTCAGGGCCGCCTCGGGATTCTTGGCAGAGCGGGTCACACCGGCACCGGTGATATTCACGTGGGCTGGCTTGGGAAAGATCACCTTCAGCTGGCTAGCCAAGGCCCGATCCGCCGCGCCACTCTCCCCGTTCAGCATCCGAGCCACGTAATAGGTATTCACCAGGCCCACCCCGCATTGGCCCTTGCCAAGCGCACGAATCAACGGGGTATCGGAGCTGAAATAGGGCTGGGTGACATTGGTCGTCATCCCTTGCACCCACTTGGTGGTCAAGCCCGTTCCGCGCAGGATCAATTGATCCGCAACCAGCGATTGGTTATACACACTCTTGCGATCCCGCAGGCAGAGTTTGCCCTTCAGCTGGGGATTCGCGAGATCGGCATAGCTGGTGATCTTGGCAGGATTCACCAACTTGGGATTCACCACAACCACCCGGAGCCTGCGGGTGAGGCCATACCAGCGGCCCTTGGGATCCCGTAAATCCAGGGGCACATCGCGCAGCAACTGGAACGAGCGGGTGCGCTGAAACAGGCCCAAATCTGCGGCCCTCACCAGGCGGGCTGCATCCACCAGCACCAACACATCCGCGGGCGAGTTGTCTCCCTCACTGCGCAAACGCTCAATCAGGGCATCATCTTTGGCCTCCAGGAGCTTCACCTTGATGCCGGTTTTGGCGGTGAACTGCTTGTAGAGCTGCTGATCGCTGTTGTAGTGCCGGCCTGAATACACGCCAATTTCATCGGCCAGCGATGGCATGCCCAAGGGGAGGGCAAGCAAGCCCAAGGCTCCAAAGGTGCCCGATAGGGTCTTGAAGAGTGGGGGGAAATGGCGATCAATCATGACCAAAAAGAAGGGAGTCATCCTTTGCGCAGACCTTAGGGACCAAGGCTCAGCGGCAGCTGACAAAAGGAACCATGGCCAAGTGCCTTTTGCTACACCGACTTGGGGGCACCACTGACGCCCAGGGCAGAAGCCGGGTGGATGATCCAAGAGCTGGGCCGTCAGGGATTGCAGTAGGGGCAATGGCCAGGATCGGCGGCCACCAGCCGATCCTTTCGGGGGCGTTGCTCGGTGTAGCTACAGCGACTACAACCAAACTCCTCAAAAGCCACCAGCTCCGTTGCCAAACCACAGCTGCTGCAAGGAAGCCCGCCGATCGTGCGAACCAGCCCCCAACCCGGTGCAGCGCAGGCCGGACAACAGGTGTTAACCCGGCGAACCAGTTGAAAGGCAAGCCTCCGAATGCTCGCCATGCGGGTGGGGTTGCAGTGGGCCCGCATATCGGTTTCGAGCCAGGCCATCCCGTCTTCCGAGCGCTGGGCGGCGATCGCTACCCAGCGGGCAAGCTCACCGGAAGAGTGAACGCCCTTGGCGAGCCAATCGACCGATGGGGGAACCCTGGTGGCCGCTGAAGCGCTGCTGGGCAACCCGACCATCACGGCATGGGAAGGAAATCCCACCTTCTCAAGCCAGCCAAGGGATGCTTCCAGGGTCGCCGCCTTAAAGGAGCTGTAGTTGGTCCTTGGGCTGATGGCCTGCTCGCCAATGGTCAACTGATGGCGACGATCCACAAAGGTCAGCCACTCATACCCGATCGGCAAAAAGGGCAGCACTGGATGGGGGCCAAAGGCCCCTTCGCTGGCAATTCCGAGATCCAAACCCAAGGCATCCATCCCCGCTTCCGCCTTCAGCCGGCAGGTGGCGAGCGCATCCTCTGGCCTGGGGTATTCACCACTAAAACTGCCCAGCAGATCGGTATTGACCGTCGTTGCCCGCTGGAGGGTGAGTCCCAGACCTTGGCGCAGGGGCCTCGCCAACACCCGTTCCTTGCCGTGCTGGCTCGCTAGGGCAATGGTGCGACCGGCGTAGGAAGACATCGCCCAATTCCCCTAGTCGCTGCCAGGAAACTAGGTAATCACTGTCCAACTTGGGGCAAGCCTCTTCAACAGTTCCAAAGAAAAAGCCCCATCGAGACAACTCCATGGGGCCCGGATCTCCAGGAACCAAGAGTATGGGGATGCTCTTCCTGGCTTGGGGCCAACAGGCCCAAAACAAGCCATCACCAACTCTTATCAGCCCAATTGGCAAGGCTGCATAGAAAGGCTCCCCAAACAACTGAAGGCGCTGCCTACAGTTTTGCCATCAACAAAAAGGAGCATTCAACGGCACTTGAAAACCACTGATGCGTTCCGTTCGAACCCATCAACGGCTCCCGTTTAAAGCCCAAATTTAAAACGCCAATTCATTAATAGGGGCTGACAACCAATGGTTTCAGCCAACTTTTTTGCGCCCATCCCTGTTTCCATCTCCATCGCCATGGCCATTCCCATTGCCATTGCCAACCGGCGTCGCTTGTTGGCTCTCCTAACTGGAACAATCACCACCTCGATGCTCCTGACTGGTTGCTTGGGCAATCCCCCCAGCAAGAGAGCAGGCTCAGGGTCCGTTGCCACGGAGGTGAACTCCCAGGCCAGATCCCAGCTTGAAACAGGCACCATCAGCCTCGGTTTTGTTCCCATCCTGGAGGCGGCGCCTCTGGTGATTGGGGTGGAAAGGGGGTTCTTCGCGAAGCATGGGCTTGAGGTGAAGCTTTCCAAGCAGGCCAGCTGGTCAGCTGCCCGCGACAACGTGGTGCTGGGCAATGCCGGTGGCGGCATTGACGGCGGCCAGTGGCAGCTGCCCATGCCCCAGATGATTAGCGAGGGGGCCATCACCAACGGCAAGAAGGTGCCGATGTACATCCTGGCGATGCTGATGAGCCAGGGGAATGGCATCGCCGCAGCCAATTCCGTGAAAGATGGCAACCTCACCTACAACCTCAAGAAATCGTCTCCTGGTTTCTTTCAGAAATTCAGCCAGAAGGAGGGCCGAAAATTCCGGGCCGCCTACACCTTCCCCAAGGCCAACCAGGACATCTGGCTCCGCTACTGGCTAGCCGCCGGTGGGGTGAACCCCAACAAGGACGTGGAACTGCTCACCGTTCCCGCACCTGAAACCCTCCAGGGCATGAAGAACGGCACCATGGAAGCCTTCTCCACCGGCGATCCCTGGCCAACGCGCATCGCCAAGGACAACGTGGGCTATCTGGCCGCCACCACGGCCCAGATCTGGAAGGTTCACCCCGAGGAATACCTGGCCGTGCGGGCGGATTGGGTCGACAAGAACCCCAAAGCCACCGTTGCCCTCCTCAAGGGCCTGATTGAAGCGCAACGGTGGCTCGACAAACCGGAAAACAAGAACGCAGCCGCCACGATTCTGAGCTCTCGCAAGTGGTACAACGTGCCGCTGCCGGTGCTGGAGCAATCGCTGAAGGGCCAATACAAAATCGGCGCCGCAGGCACTGCCGAAACCGATCCCAAGATGGGGCCGCTCTATTGGAGTAGCGATCGGGGTGTGATCTCCTACCCCTACAGCAGCCTCACCCTGTGGTTCCTGGTTGAGTCACTGCGCTGGAAGTTCTACCCCGGCACGGTGGACACCATCCAGCAAGCCCAAGCGATCAACGCCAAGGTGACCAGGGGCGACCTTTGGCTGCAGGCCGCCAAGCAACTTGGCTTGCCCGCCAAGGACATTCCCTCCTCGCCAAGCCGCGGCAAGGAAGTGTTCTTCGACGGCACGGTCTACGACCCCAGCAATCCGCAGGCCTATCTCAACAGACTGAAGATCAAAAACTGATCGCGTTCCCCAGGGCCTGACCGACAGCCTCCCCTGCAGCAGGCCCTATCCGATTCATCGCGATTGCCCCATTCCAATTTCTTCATCCCTCCAGGAGTTCTCTCACGATGACCACCTCACCCAACGCAGGCTTCAATCTCCCCCTGTGGTGGAAGCGCAACCGCAAGCAGATCCTCTATCCCCTGTTGGGCACGCTTGGGTTCCT
>JBEDHM010000282.1:0-12551 GCA_041174105.1 Cyanobacteriota bacterium
AATTGGGTATTCACCCGTCCGCCAGGGCTGGTGAACACCACCAAACCATTGCTGCCCAGCCGGCCATCGATCCGTTCGGCCTTGGTGATCTGGCTGTTGGCCTGGCGTTTGAGTACGACCCGGCCCCGGGCTTTGACCTCGTTGGTGGACCAGTTCCAGAGGCATCTCTCAGCCTGGAGGGAATCGGTGGGTTGCTTGAGCAGGCAGCGGCTGCTCACCACCGCCAACTGACGCTTCACGAAAATCTGGAAGCCCACCCCGTTCACCTGGGATTGGTTGAGAACGCCATCGAAGGGCAACGACGATGCAATCAACTCCTGGCCCACATCGATCGTGGTTTCCAAGGCATTCAAGGTGGCTTTGCGGCCCCGATCCACCAAACGCACCGGAGCCGACAACGACACCATCTGACGCAGGCTGTTGCCCTTGAGGGAAGGGGATGTGAGCACCTGTCCCTGGTTGTTGGGCAATTGGCGCACCCCAATCACGGGGCCCTCACTGGTCAGTTCGCCAGTCTCGGTGAACCAATCGGCACTGCGAACTTGCAGCCGCAGCGTGCCGTCGGATTGGGGAGCCATGGCATCAGGTTGCCGTTCGAGCAAAGGGTTGTCCCGCAGCTCCAGTTTGTTTCGCTGCAGCAGATAACGGGCCCGTTGGGCGCTCAATCGGAGGTTGCGCTGGGTGGCAACCGGGTCTTGATCCAGCACGATGAGCTGGTCATTGGGATACCAGCGCGCGCGGCTTGCCAGCACCGTGAGGGGCTGGGGACCCAGACGTTGAAGCTGGATGCGGCCTTCGAGCTGGATCACGGCCCCGTCGTTGAGAACCGTGGCACTGGTGGCCGACAGCTTGTATTTCGGGCGGCCGCGATCAAACACCACCCCTTGCAGGTTGCGTGTTTGGGCCAGCTTGCGCCCGAGGTCGTAGCGGGCTTCTGGGCTGGTCAGCGACCAGGTGAGCTGGCCCACCAGATCCCGCTGCTGCAAATTCAGCGAGCGAAACACAAATGGCTGGGCCGGTTGCTCCGGGGTGGGCCGGGGCTGGCAGCCAGCCAAAGCCACAGCCATGCCAAGCAGGCCGGCACAACAACCCAACCTTGGGTTACGCCGCTTCCACCCCATCACGATGGCTCCCAAGCCAGGCGCATGATCAAAGGGGACCATCGAGTTCCAGGCGTTGGAGCACCGGTTGGGGCTCAGGGAGCAGCAGACCAGGCTGGAGCAAACCCCATTGTTGGGCTGCCTGCCAGGCGGAAGGACCGGGTTGGTCGTGATCACTGATGAAAGCATCCTGACCCAGTTGGCCCAGCATCCGCGCAGAAAGATCGGGAAGCAGCGGTGCGAGCAGCACAGCAACCCACCGGGTGGCCTCGAGCACCGCATAGAGATCGGCGCCCACCAGGGCTTCTTGGCCCTCCTGTTTCATCGCCTTCCAGGGGGCCTGATCATTGAGAAAGCCATTGGCACGGATCGCCAGCTGCAGCACGGCCTCTGCCGCTGATCGGAAATCGAGGGCTTCGAGGGCTTTGCAGGCCTGCTCAGAGGCCGACAGGGCTGCTTGAGCCAAGGGATGGCTCGGGTCTTGGGCAGGCCCTGCAGGGGGTACCGCATCACCAAACCAGCGGCGGGCCATTGATGAGGTGCGGTTCAACAAATTCCCAATCGTGTTGGCCAGATCGTTGTTCACCAGATCGGTGAAGCGTTGCTGCTGGAAGTCGCCGTCATCACCAAAGGGGATATCGCGTAGCAAATACCAGCGCACCGCATCCTTTCCGCAGCGCTCGAGCAACAGCTCGGGATCGAGCACATTGCCCAGGGATTTGCCCATTTTCTGACCTTCACGGGTGAGAAAACCATGGCCAAACACCCGCTTGGGGAAGGGCAATCCAGCCGAGAGAAGCATCGCCGGCCAATAGACGGCATGGAAACGCAGGATGTCCTTGCCGATTACGTGCAGCTGGGCGGGCCAACCGCGCTCAATGGCGATGGCTAGCTCTGCAGGGTCGCCTGGTTCCAGCAAGGCTGTGAGATAGCCCAACAGCGCATCAAACCAAACGTAAAAGGTGTGGCCTGGATGGCCAGGCACGGGGATTCCCCAGGGCAAATCCAGCCGCGAAATGGAAAAATCACGCAGCCCCTGGGCCACAAAATTTTCCACTTCCTTCTGCCGGCTGGCCGGAGCGATGAAACCCGGCTGGCGAATCAGGGCTTCGATCTCAGCCTGGTAGCGCGAGAGCCGAAAGAACAAATTGCGTTCATCGCGCCACTCCAAAGGCTTCTGGTGGGTGGTGCAGTGGGGATCCGTGGCCGATGCAGGATCGTCCTTGAATTCCTCGCAGGCCACGCAGTACCAGCCCTGTTGCCGCCCCTCCACCACATCACCGCTGGCGACCACCCGCTCAAAAAATTGCTCCACGATTTGGCGGTGCCGCCCATCGGTGGTGCGCACAAAGCGATCGTGGCTGATCTGCCAGCGGTTCCAGAGCTGGCGGTAACCCTCGCTCACTGCATCACAGTGGGCCTGGGGAGTGAGGCCCTGGGCCTCAGCCGTACGTTGAATCTTCAGGCCATGCTCATCGCAGCCTGTGATGAACACCACCGCCTCACCCTTCAGCCGTTGGTAGCGGGCAATGGCATCGCAGGCCAGGGTCGTGTAGGCACTGCCGAGATGGGCCCGATCGTTGACGTAATAAAGCGGAGTGGTGAGGGTAAAAACCATGCGGCGGGAGTACGGCTCGGCGTGGATGGAGGTCTCGCTACGCCGTCGGAGCGGCCCTGCGCCGGAGCCGGATCCTACCGAGCCTCCCCCTGCCAATCTTGGGGTGATCGCTAGGAATGGATGGCCCCTGCTGCCAGCAGTGAACACCAGTGGCCGGTGGTGGTGTGGGGTGGAGGCACCGGAGGAGTCGCCGCCGCTCTGCAGGCTGCCCGCGGTGGTGCATCCACCTTGTTGCTCACCCCAGGGTCGTGGTTGGGGGGAATGGTGAGTGCCGCCGGGGTGTGCGCTCCGGATGGCAACGAGCTCACCCCCTGGCAAACGGGGCTCTGGGGGGCCTTTCTGCGCGAACTTCAATGCCGTGAACCGGAGGGCCTCGACCAAAACTGGGTGAGTTGCTTCGGCTACAGGCCATCCACCGCTGAAGCGATCCTGCGGGATTGGTGCCAAGCAGAGCCCTTGCTGCAGTGGTGGCCTGGGGTGGAGCTCGACGCGGTACGTCGCTGCGGCAAGCGGATCACCGGACTGGACCTGCGCTGTGGTGCCGAAGCGCGGCGCGTGGACCTCGATGTCCTGATCGATGGCAGCGACCTTGGTGATCTCTTTCCCCTGGTGGATGCCCCCTACCGGCTGGGATGGGAAGCGAAGGAGCAGTGGGGGGAGCCCAGTGCTCCGAGCCAAAGCGATCTGGATGCCAATCCCTTCTACGCGCGCCAGAGGGTGCAATCGCCCACCTGGGTGGTGATGGGGCAACTCAAATCGGCCACGATGCCCCCAGGCACCGGTAAGCCCAAAGAGCTCCCTGCTGGGCCTTTTGAGCACGCCACCAAGACCTTTGGCCTGGAGCGCACGATCACCTATGGCCGTTTACCTGGCGGCTTGGTGATGCTCAATTGGCCGCTCGATGGCAACGATTGGCATGGGCCGTTGGATGCCGTCTTCGGCTCCGATCCCCTCAAGCGAGACGAGCTTTTTCAGCAGATGCAGGCCCACAGCCTGTTGTTTGCTGAGCAGCTGCAAACAGCCACCGATGGTTGGCTGGCCTTGGGGGCCTGCTATCCCAGCCCCAAAACGGGGCACGCCGGGGCAACAGGCACCCCAGAGCTGGCACTGCAGGGACCCAGCCCCCTGGCGCTGATGCCCTACTGGCGGGAAGGGCGCCGCCTGGTTGGCCACAACCTGGTGCTTGAGCAAGACCTGTTGCCCCAGGGACCGGGGGCGAGCGTGGCGGCCCTGCCCACCGATGGGGATGGCCAGATCACCTCAATTGCCGTGGGCAACTACGCCAACGATCACCACTACCCCGGTGACGACTATCCACTGGCCCCCAAAAGCACCCGTTGGGGGGGCCGTTGGAGCGGCACACCGTTTGCCATTCCCTATGGGGCGCTAGTGAGTTCCGGTATCGACAACCTGCTTGCTGCCGACAAATGCATCAGTGTGAGCCACATGGCCAATGGGGCCACCAGGCTGCAACCGTTGGTGCTCAACCTGGGCCAAGCCTGTGGCGCCGCCGCAGCCCTCTGTGTGAATGAGGGTCTCTCCCCAGCGGAGTTACCGGTGCGGCGTTTGCAGCAACAGTTGATCGATGACCGCCAAGCCCCTGCGGCCGTAGTGCCCCTTTGGGACACCCCCTGGCATCACCCCAACTGGCGCCAACGGCAAGCCAAGGCCCTGGATGGTTCAAGCACCATCACCTCTGGTGGCTCCTTGGCTGGCGATCCAGCCCTGCTCTCTCCAGCCGATGGCCCAGAGGAACGAGGGGAGTCTGCCTGGACTGGCACCGTGATTCCCAAGGGCGAGGGAGAGTTTTGCTTGGAGCAGGGAAGCAAACGCTGGCCGTTGATCACCCTGGAGCCAGCGCTCAACCGTTGGCTAGAGAGCCTGGAGCGCCCCACCCGGGCCACGCTTGTGGGCAAGGCCAATCCCTGGGGCCCCTGGTTACGCGCCTCACGCCAGGCCTAACAGCACCAGCCACCCAGCCGGATCGAGCTGGGCAGCTTGGCTTACAAAGCGGCATGGCTTTAAAGC
Organism: Cyanobacteriota bacterium; assembly: GCA_041174105.1. Taxonomy (GTDB): domain Bacteria; phylum Cyanobacteriota; class Cyanobacteriia; order PCC-6307; family Cyanobiaceae; genus Cyanobium_A. Next base: position 4,747 of record JBEDHM010000282.1, read on the forward strand.
GGCTTGGCTTACAAACTGGCGCGGAGCTTGAGCTGATCACGCAAGGCATCCACCGCCGTCACCCGCAGGATCAAGGGGTCACCAGGCTCCGCGGCAGGGGGGCATTCGGCGGCTAGATCCATGGCCAGCGCTTCCACGTGCACCAAGGCCAGGTGATCCTGAACCCTGAGCCAGCGCAAAAAGGTGGCTGACCAGTGGTCGTGCCGGTGGGCCTCAAACCAGATCTGCTGCCAGTGGCGTTGGTCCTCACGGCTGATGGCGATTGCCTGGCGGGTGCCGTGATCGAGTTCCTGGAGGAGCTCCATCAGATCCGCCGCCTGCCGGGGCTGTTCGCCTGAGAGATGGGCCGCCAATTGGCGCTGAACTACCAGATCGCCATAGCGCCGAATCGGCGAGGTGGCTTGCACATAGGCCTCCAGGCCCAGGCTGAAATGGTTCGCGGGTTCCGTTCCTGTGATTCCCCGGCTCAAACAACGCTTCAAGGCGGCGTGGCGCACGGGGCCAGGGGGGAGAGCGGCGAGTTCCGCATCACTGGGCAAGGACGCCGGTAGTTGGCTCCGGTAAGGCAGGGCCAGACCATGGCGACGGCCAAAGTCGGCCACCACGGCCCCCGCCAAAATCATGGCCTCAGCCACAAGGCTGCGCGACGGCGTGGGTTCGGTGATCTCGAGCTCCACCTCTCCATCCCGCTCCCGAATGCGTCCTTCGGGCTGGTCCATCAACAACGCTCCCTGGCGGACCCGCCAGCGCCGCCTCCGCTCCATCAATACCTGCAAGGCAGCCAGTTGGGCTTCCTGGGGAGGCGCCAGCTCAATCAGATCATCGGCATCGTCGTACGAGAGCCGGTACGTCGGTGTGACCCAACTCCGATGCACGCCGGAGGCGGCCACTGCCCCGTCATCATCGAGTTCGACCCAAACGCTCCAGGCCGCATTCCGTTGGCCGGAGCGCAGGCTGAAGGGCCCATGGCTAAGGGGAAGCGGAAACATGGGCAGCGTGCCCCTGGCCAGGTAAAGGCTGGTGGCGCGGCGACGCGCTTCCAGATCGAGGGGGGATCCATCGGGCACCAGGCGACCGGGATCGGCCACATGGATCCAGATGCGTTGCTTGCCATCCGGCGACGACTCCAGCGAGAGCCCATCGTCGAGATCGAGGGTGCTGGCGTCATCGATGGTGACGGCCCAGAGCTGGGTCAAATCCAGCCGTTCACAATCCCCTGGTTGCTCATGGCCTGCCTGGGCCAGGAGCCGCTGGGCTTCGGCTTCGATCTCAGCAGAAAAGCCAAGCTCCCAGGTTGTTTGCCGCAGGCTGACGAGTTGGTGCGGATCCCATTGCCCCAGGTCCACCAGCAAATGGCGAATGGCGCCCCGCTCTACTGGGCACTGGGCTCCTTGCAGGGCCTGACGTAACCCAGCTGGGAGAGGCTCCTCACTCGCACCGCTGGCCCAAGCCATCAGACGATCCAGATCAGCCAGCTCAGCGGCATTGAGCGTGTGGCGATCAAGGGGTTGGCGTTGCTGCAGAGTTTGCTGCCAAGCCTTGCGTCGCATCTCCTGCAGGCGCTGGCGATAGCGCTCTAGGCGCAGGCGTTTGAGTTCGGCGGAGGGGCGCGCTTCGATCTGGTCTTGGCGTTGTCTGTAAAGCAGCTGGGGGCCCTGGAGCCACAACCAACTGGCCGCGATCGCCGCAGGGGTGAGCTCCGCGCTCACTAGGGAGATCCAGTCCAACAAGGGAACGGAGGCCCCAGAGCCGCTCTCCTGGAGCAAGAGCCAGGCAGCACTGAAATCCCGCAGGGCTGGCATCGCTTCCCTTAGGCGGCTGCCATCGAGGTCCCAAGGGAAAACCCCCAACCGATCCGGCGTACTCGCGCCAGGAGGAAGGGGGCAAAGGAGTTGGAGATGGCGGGCAGGAACCTGCAGGCGCCTGGGGGATCCATCCCCATGGGGCACCAACTGAGTACCCGTGGTGACGCTGGCCTGGAAACCAACGGAGACCATGGCCTTGCTGCCCTGGAGAGAGATCAGCACGCCCAAGAGAGCGGGGGTCTGATCACTCAGCCCAACAAGGTCACCCGGTTGGAGAGATGGCAGGGCCAGGCGCTTGCTCAGCCTTCTGGATTCACGAAGGGCAGCAGGGCCACGATGCGGGCACGCTTCACCGAGTTGGTGAGGTCCCGTTGCTGCTTGGCGGTCAAGCCAGTCATGCGGCGGGGCAGGATTTTGCCGCGCTCGGTGATGAACTTCTTGAGCAGATCGACATCCTTGTAGTCGATCGGATCACCAGGCTTGATCGGCGAAAGACGCTTTTTGAAGAAAGAGCTAGACATGGCGAACGGAAGGGATAAGAAGAAGACAGGCCGCTGATTGCTTCAGCAACAAACCGCCACAGCGATCACTTGATCTCTTTGTGGGCTGTCGACTTGTTGCAATGGGGGCAAAACTTCTTGAGCTCAAGCCGTTCGGTGGTGTTCCGGCGGTTTTTCTCCGTGGTGTAACGAGACACACCAGGGGACCGCTTGGCGGGGTTGGACCGGCATTCGGTGCACTCAAGAGTGATCACGATCCGGACGCCCTTGTTTTTAGCCATGAAGGACGTTGCGCCGCGTGTGCGATGCGAAAGAACAAGCGAACACCTTACCTCCCTGCCCCCCACCCCAGTCACTCCTTAGGATCCGGCCTTGTTCTGGGCTTGGGTCGATGCGGGTCTCGCTCCAATGGTTGAAGGAGCTGGTCACCGCCCCAGCGGGTTCCCTGGAGCCGGAGGCACTGGCAGAACGGCTGTCCCTGGCAGGCTTTGAAGTGGAGGCCATCGAGGATCTGGCCGCCCAGGCCCAAGGCGTGGTGGTGGGTTTTGTGGCCGAACGGGAGCCCCATCCCAATGCCGACAAACTCAGTGTGTGCCAGGTGGAGGTGGGTCAGGCCGCTCCCCTGCAAATCGTTTGCGGCGCCGCCAATGTGCGGGCAGGCATCCACGTACCGGTGGCCCTGGTGGGTTCAACCCTGCCGGCAGTGAATCTCACGATCAAACCGGCGGAACTGCGCGGTGTCGCCAGCAGCGGCATGATTTGCTCGCTCACCGAACTGGGTCTGGGCGAGTCCGAAGGCATCGCCGTGCTCGACGAGTTGCTGGAGACGGTTCCCGCTGTGGGCGAAGCCGTTGGCAGCGCCCTGGGCCTGGACGATCAGGTGTTGGAACTGGCCATTACGGCCAACCGTCCCGACGGCCTTTCGATGCAGGGCATCGCCCGGGAAGTGGCGGCCCTTGTTGGGGGCCAGACCCTGATCCCCGAGGCACCGGCCGCCATTGAGGGCCAAGCACTGGCCGTAACCCCCAAAGACCAATCCGCCATCGAAGCCGGCGGACTGTTCAGCGTCACTGCCCTCACGGGCCTGCAGGTGCAACCGTCACCCAAGTGGCTGCAACACCGGCTCGACAAAGCCGGGATTCGCCCGATCAACAACGTGGTGGACATCACCAATCTGGTGATGCTGGAAACGGGCCAACCCCTGCATGCGTTTGATGCCGATCGGCTTGCGGCGGCAACGGGGGGCTCCGCCAAACCCGAGGCCCTGGGTCTGCGGCAAGCGCTGGATCAGGAGCCATTCACGAGTCTGGATGGTGAATCACGGCTGCTGGATCCCGAGGCGCTGGTGGTCACCTACGCCGACCAGCCCATTGCCCTGGCAGGGGTGATGGGCGGCCTGGCGGAAGCTGTGAACGCGGAAACCACAACCATCTGGCTGGAAGCGGCCGTGTTTGCCCCCCAGGCGGTGCGCCAATCAGCCCGCAGTGTGGGGTTGCGCAGCGAAGCCAGCAGTCGTTTTGAGAAGGGTTTGCCCCAGGCCAGCACGCTGGCGGCTGCGGATCGGGCCGTCGCCCTACTCAAGGAACTTTGTGGGGCTGAGGTGAAAGCTCGCTGGCTCCATGAGCGCCCCCAGGGGGCGGCCGCTCCCGTGGCCTTGCGCCGCGATGCGCTCCACAACCTGTTGGGCCCGGTGATGGTCGATGGTGAGCTGGATGATCTCAGCGATGCCCAGATCGAGCAAACCCTCAAGGCCCTGGGATGCACGCTCCAGGCCACCGAGGATGGATGGGATGTGTTGGTGCCCCCATCGCGGTCCATCGATCTCACCCGCGAGGTGGATCTGATTGAGGAAGTGGCCCGATTAGTGGGCTACGACTGCTTTGCCAGCCATTTGCCGGATCCCCTCGAGCCAGGGGGGCTTAATCCTGAACAGGAGGCTGAACGGCGCTTGCGGCGGGCCCTCTGCAGTGTTGGGCTCCAGGAGGCCTGCACGCTGTCGCTGGTGCCGGCAGGAACGGGCCGGATCCCCCTCGCCAATCCGTTGTTCGCCGATTACGGCCATCTACGCAACGAATTGCACACCGAATTACTGGCGGCGGCGCGCCGCAATCTGCAAAGCGGACAAGCCGGCTTTTGGGGCTTCGAAATCGGCCAGGTCTTCCAGGCCAGCCAAGGCAAGGAATCACGCTCCATCCTGGTGGGCGTGATGGCAGGAGAGCGGCGCGGTGAGCGCTGGAGCACCAGCGGCAAGCCCCTCCCACCCAGCTACTTCCAAGCCCGGGGCCAACTGGCCCAAGCCCTCGCCAGCGTGGGGATTGTTAGTGAGGATCGGGTCCTGGGCGAGCAGCCGTTGCTGCACCCGGGTCGGGCGGCCCAGGTGGTGATCGAGGGCAAACCGGGTGGCTGGTTTGGCCAACTACACCCCGAGCAGGCGGAAGCCCTGGATCTGCCCGCAGCCACCTATCTCTTTGAACTGGAGCTGGCAGCACTGCTCACCGCCGCAACCCGCAAAAACCGCTGGCAGCCAACCTTCCGGCCGTATGCCACGGTTCCAGGCTCGGAACGGGATCTGGCGGTGGTCGTGCCTAACACCACCACGGCGGCCGCCCTGCTGCAGGTAATCCGTAAGGCTGGCAAACCGCTGCTGGAGCAAGCGGAATTGGTTGATCGCTATGCGGGCGACCAATTGGCAGATGGCTTGTGCAGCCAGGCGTTTCGACTGCGCTATCGCCACCCCGAACGCACCTTGACCGATGGGGAGATTGAGACCACCCAGCAAGCGATCCAAAAGGCCCTCCAACAGCAACTTGGGGCGGACCTGCGCGCCTAGGGCCGAAGTCCCATCCCGGAGTTGGGGGGCTGGCGGCGAAGCACGGCGAGGGTCTCGACGTGGGTGGTCTGGGGGAAAAAGTCGATCGGTTGCAGCGAATCGAGCTGGTAGGCCTCAGCCGTCAGCAGGGCCAGATCCCTGGCCAGGGTGGCGGGATCGCAACTCAGATAGATCAGCGATTGGGGAGGCTTCGCCAAAATCGCCTCCACCACATAGCGATCCAGACCTTTGCGGGGTGGATCGAGCAAGAGGGCGTCGCAATGGCCTAGATGCTCTGGTAAGCAGCGCGACACCACGCCGGCCTCGAACGTTGCACGGCCCGAGAGGTTGTTGATCTCAGCATTGGCCTTGGCCTGTTTGACCGCCTCGGCACTGAGTTCAATGCCGTGCACGCTCCAACCTTGGGCCGCCAGGGGAAGGCTGTAGGTGCCGATACCGCAGTAACCATCCACCAAAACCCCCGGGGGAGGGCCTGCCAAGGCCTCCAGCACCAGGGGCACAACCCGTTCGGCCTGGCTTGTGTTCACCTGAAAGAACGTGTCAGCGGCAATGCGCAAGTCCAAACCACAGAAGCGCTCCAGCAGCCAGTTACGGCCAGCGATCACCCGCGTTTCCTCCCCCATGAGGGTGTTGGAAGGTTTGGGCTGAAGGTTGAGACACACGCCCACCACCTGGGGCCATCTCGCCATCCATTGGGCTGCCAGCAGCGCGAGGCCCTCAAGTTGGGAATGGCTGCTCACCAGGGTGATCAACACCTCATCGGTGTGGTGGCCAACGCGCAGGGCCAAATGGCGTAACCCGCCGTCAGCCTTGCAATCCACATCCACGGGCCAGTCGGTTGCCTCGAGATCTGCCTTGAGCGGGGCAATCAGGGAGTCGATGCGGGGATCCAGCACCGGACAGCGGTTCATGTTGACGATCCGGTGGCTACCGCGGCGGTAGTAGCCAGCGCGCAGATGGCCGTCCTCCAGGCGCTCGAGCGGAATGATGGCCCGGTTGCGGTAACCCAGGGTTTGCTCGGGGGCCAGGAGCTGTTGGCTCACCACCGGCAAGTGGGCGATCCGCTCGATCGCATCTCCAACCTTTTGCTGCTTCCAGCGCTGCTGAGCTGAATCAGCCAAGTGCTGGAGGGAGCAGCCGCCGCAGTGGTCGGCCAGGATGCACGGGGGCTTTTGACGATCGTCTGACGCTGCGATCAGGCGTTCCAACTCAGCGAGCCAATGGCGCTTGGCCTTGTAGGTCAAACGCACCAGCGCTGTCTCCCCAGGAAGCGCCCCGGCAACAAACAGCACCTGGGTCCCAAGACGGGCAACCCCCAGGCCGTCGTGGGAGAGGCCTGTGATCAGAACCTCAGCCTTCATTCCCACAGCAGGCTGATCCAAGCTCTTGATCCCGGAGATCCAACCCAGACCCTAGGTCGCGTGCGAAGTGGCGTTACACCTTGCGTGCATGGGCTGGGATCCCGCGAACAACTGGATAAACTGTTGCCTGCGTGTGGTCGCTGCAATGAGCGTCGTTCGGGATCTGATCCTCCAGGCAGACGATCAGCTTCGCTATCCGAGCGGCGGCGAGCTGCGCTCGATGGTCGACTACCTCAGCGGAGGGGCGAAACGGCTGTCTGTTGTCAGGGCGTTAACCGACAACGAGAAGAAAATTGTGGACGAGGCAGCCAAGCAGCTGTTCACCCGCAAACCGGATTATGTGGCGCCTGGGGGCAACGCCTATGGCCAAAAGCAGCGTGCCCAATGTCTTCGCGATTACAGCTGGTACCTGCGCCTGGTGACCTACGGCGTTTTGGCCGGCAGCACCGAAATGATCCAGCAAATTGGGCTGGTCGGTGCCCGCGAGATGTACAACAGCCTCGGCGTTCCCATGCCTGGCATGGTTGAAGCGATGCGCACATTGAAGGAAGCCTCCTTGGTGCTTCTCGGCACCGAAGAGGCGGCCATGGCTGGCCCCTACTTCGATTTCCTGATTCAAGGGATGCAAACCCAAACCTGATCGACGGCGCTAAGCCGTTGGCTGGTCTTGGTCTTTGGCGGGTTTTGCCGTTGGCGTGATGTAAATGCGTCTTGAATTGGCCGCTCATGTCGCCAACCGAACGCGAACAGACGCGTAGCCCACAGGTCTAACCGCTTCCCAGAAGTCACAGACTGACGCGATTTTCTCGCGTGAGACTTATCGCGAGGCCAGAAAAGAGTCTCATGTAGGACTGCCTGGCTGGCTAGCTGGCTTTCTGTCGCCCAATGGAAGCAGCATGGGTATCCAATCGAAACTGAGGCCTGCGACACCCAGGAGCTAGCTGGTGGTTTCTCTCGCTTGGGATCGGATGCCGAGCAGATGAAAGTGCAGTGTCATGAAATGCGCTGGAAATCGAAATACAAACGCCTCAGACGATCGCAACGGCCGAAGCGCAATGCATCCCGATGCCGTGGCCGACGGCCAAATTCAAATTGACTTAATAGTCTAATCCAAGAATCTTTTTAAGACGTGTGGTAAGTCTCAACTGCAGTACCCGAGACCATCAGGTTGGCGCGCAGCTTCAGCAGCTCTGCCTGGTGATGCGCTCCCCTTTTCATGGCCCAGGCGCAATGAACTTGCGCTCTGAGTCGGCTGGCAACTCGCCCACGTCATTGGTCTCAATCGACCCGTCCTAGACCAATCTAGCGT
>JBEDHM010000283.1:0-5675 GCA_041174105.1 Cyanobacteriota bacterium
CTTCACATAGAGGCCGTAGGGCCCATCAAACAGCTGGATCGCCTCACTGCCGCCATCGGGGGTGCCGAGGTCCTTGAGGGCCGTGCGGCCGCCGCGGCCCTTCTTGGGCATGGCCAGCAACTCCAGGGCTCGGCTCAGGCCGATCGCCAGCACGTCGTCTTCGGCCTTGATCGAGCGGTAGTCCTTTTCGCCTTTGCCTTTGTCGTGCACCACATAGGGGCCAAAGCGCCCCAGGCCGGCCTGCACCTTGCCCCCATCGGGGTGCTCCCCCAGGTGACGCGGCAACCGCAACAGCCCCAGGGCATCCTCGAGGTTGAGGCTCTCCGGGTTCACCCCCTTGGGCAGGGAAGCCCGTTTGGGTTTGGGGTTCTCATCACTCACCTGCCCCCGCTGCAGGTAAGGCCCGTACTGGCCAAACAGCAGATACACCTGCTCACCGGTTTCGGGATCTTCCCCGATGGATTCCGGGCCATCCACCTTCTGCTTGAGGATCAGTTCAGCCTTGTCGGCATCGAGATCGGCAGGCGTGATCTCCTGGGGCAGGGTGGCCTTGAGCAGTTCTTCGGTGCCGTCGTCGGCCACCCGCTTGGTTTCGAGATAGGCCCCGAAACGGCCGATGCGCACCACGCAGGGCAGTCCCTCCAGCGCCACCGTGCGGGAAGCACCGGGGTCGATATCCCCCTCCCGCTGTTGCACCTGGGCTTCGAGCCCTTTGTCGCCCTTGAAGAACTGGGTGAGATAGGGCAGCCACTGCTCCCGGCCCGTCGAGATCTCGTCGAGGCTGGTTTCCATCCGGGCGGTGAAACTGGTGTCCACCAGATCGGGGAAGTGCTCCTCCAGCAGGGCCGTTACGGCGAAGGCCGTGAAACTGGGGGTGAGGGAATTGTTTTGCAGCGTGGCGTAACCCCGGTCCACGATCGTGCCAATGATGCTGGCGTAGGTGGAGGGCCGACCGATGCCCTCTTTTTCGAGCATCTTCACCAGGGCGGCCTCGCTGTAACGGGCCGGAGGCTGGGTTTGGTGGCCCAGGGCTTCCACCCCTTTGCAGCTGGGGGCATCCCCCACCGCTAAGGCCGGCAGCAACACCTCTTGCCCTTCAAGGGCCGCATCGGGATCATCACTGCCCTCCACGTAGGCGCGGAAGAACCCCGGAAAATCAATGCGCTTGCCCGAGGCCCGGAAGGTGGCCTCACCGCTGGTGAGCTCCACCGCGAGCATGGTGAGCCTGGCGTCAGCCATCTGGCTGGCCACGGTGCGTTTCCAGATCAGCTCGTAAAGGGCCAGATCCTTGCCATCAAGGCCGGTGTCATTGGGGGTGCGGAAACTCTCCCCAGCCGGGCGAATGGCCTCGTGGGCCTCCTGGGCATTGCGGGCCTTGGTGGAGAACTGGCGCGGAGAGGGGCTGAGGTAATCGGCCCCGTACTTCTCGCCGACGCAGTTGCGGGCGGCGGTGATCGCCTGCTCCGACAGGTGCACCGAGTCGGTTCGCATGTAGGTGATGAAACCGCGCTCATACAGCCCCTGGGCGGTGCGCATGGTTTCGCGGGCCGAGAGCCTGAGCTTGCGGTTGGCTTCCTGCTGCAGGGTGCTGGTGGTGAACGGGGGGACGGGCTTGCGCACCGTGGGCTTGGCCTCCACCTCCGCCACGCGCCAGGCCGCAGCTGCGGTGGCAGCCTGCAACGACCTGGCCTCGGCTTCGCTGAGCAGCTTCACCTTGCTGCCGGCCTTCAGGGCACCGGTGTTCTCATCGAAATCGGAACCGCCGGCAATGCGCTCGCCCTTGAGATGGCTGAGCTTGGCTTCAAAACTGCCGCCAGCGTGCTGGAGCTGGGCTTTGAGGTCCCAATAGCTGCCGCTGCGAAAGGCCCGTCGGGCCCGCTCCCGCTGCACCAACAGGCGCACGGCCACCGATTGCACCCGTCCGGCCGAGAGGCCCCAGGCCACCTTTTTCCAAAGCAGGGGGGAGAGGGTGTAACCCACCAGGCGATCCAGGATCCGGCGGGTCTCCTGGGCATGCACCAGCTCCATGTCGAGCTCGCGGGTCTGGTCCAGGGCGCGGCCAATGGCGGCCTTGGTGATCTCGTGGAACACCATGCGCTTCACCGGCACCTTGGGCTGGAGCAGCTGCAGCAGGTGCCAGCTGATGCTTTCGCCTTCCCGGTCTTCGTCGGTGGCTAGCAGCAATTGGTCGGCACCCTTGAGGGCGTCCTTCAGCTCCTTGACCGTCTTTTTCTTGTCCTTCGGCACCACGTAGAGGGGCTCGAAGTCGTTGGTGGTGTTGACACCGAGGTTGGCCCACTTTTCGCCCTTGTAGGCCGCGGGAATCTCGCTGGCGTTGTTGGGCAGATCCCGCACGTGCCCCATCGAGGCTTCCACCCGGAAGTCCTTGGGCAGAAAGCCGCGGATGGTGCGGGCCTTGGTGGGGCTCTCAACGATGACGAGGGTGTGACCCACAGACTGGCGATCAACCGTTCCCCTCTTTATCGCATCCAAGGCCCCGGTGAGCAGGCCAAGCTCCCAAATGATGTCCACAGCGCCGCTACAGTCCGCAGCATCAGACCCTGGATCCCCGCAGCCGCTGTGACCGTTCTGCTCGGCTCGCTCTCGTCCGTGGCTGAGGCCATCGGCAGTGGAGCCGGTACCGCCGGCCTCAATCTCGAACTCAATGCCGCGGCCATCGCGCCGGAAGCGGCCGTGTTGCTGGCCCTGCTGGCCTGCCTCCTGGTGGACCTGGCCGGCGAAAAGGCTGCCAGCCGCTGGGTGCCGCCGATTTGCTACGCGGGGCTGGGATCGGCCCTGGTGCTGCTGGCCCTGCAATGGAACGGCACCCTGGCCCCCTCCTTCGTGGGCACCTTCCTGGCCGACAACCTGGCGATCGCCTTTCGCGCCGTGGTGGCGGCCTCCACGCTGATCTCCCTGTTGCTGAGCTGGCGCTATGTGGAGCGCAGCGGCACCCCCGTGGGCGAGTACGCCGCGATTTTGCTGGCGGCCACCCTGGGGGCGATGTTCCTCTGCGGTGCCACCGATCTGATCAGCATCTTTGTGTCGCTGGAAACCCTGTCGGTCTCGAGCTACCTGCTGTCCGGCTACATGAAACGGGATGCCCGCAGTTCGGAAGCGGCGCTGAAATATCTCCTGGTGGGATCGGCCGCAGCCGCCGTCTTCCTCTACGGGGCCTCGTTGCTCTATGGCATCACCGGCGGGGAAACCAGCCTGGAAGCGGTGGGTTTGGCACTCCAAACCAGTGCAAGCCCGGTGAGTGCCCTGGCCCTGGTGTTTGTGCTGGCCACCGTGGCCTTCAAGATCGCAGCTGTGCCCTTCCACCAGTGGACCCCCGACGTTTACGAAGGGTCCCCCACCCCGGTGGTGGCCTTCCTTTCGGTGGGATCTAAGGCTGCGGGCTTTGCTTTAGCCCTGCGCATCCTGGTGGGTTGCTTCGAGCCCTTTGAGGCCCAGTGGAAATTGCTGTTCACCGTGCTGGCGGTGTTGAGCATGGTGCTCGGCAACGTGGTGGCCCTGGCCCAAACCTCGATGAAGCGGATGCTGGCCTACAGCTCCATTGGCCAGGCGGGCTTTGTGATGATTGGCCTGGTGTGTGGCACCGCCGATGGCTTCGCCGCCATGGTGCTCTACCTGGCGGCCTATTTGTTCATGAACCTAGGGGCTTTTGCCTGCATCATCCTGTTCTCCTTGCGCACCGGCAGCGACCGCATTTCTGATTACGCCGGCCTCTATCAAAAAGACCCCTTGATCACCCTGGGGCTCAGCCTTTGCCTTCTCTCGCTCGGCGGCATCCCTCCGATGCTGGGCTTTTTCGGCAAGATCTATCTCTTCTTTGCCGGCTGGGCCGACCACCAATATCTGCTGGTGGTGGTGGGATTGGTCACCTCCGTGATCTCGATCTACTACTACATCTCGGTGATCAAGATGATGGTGGTCAAAGAACCCCAGGAGGCCTCCGATGTGGTGAAGGCCTACCCCGCCATCAGTTGGTCGGTGGCCGGCTTACCTGCCCTGCGCACGGCCCTTTTGGGATGCGTGATTGTGACCGCCGTCGGCGGAATTCTCTCCAACCCCCTGTTCACCTGGGCCAGCCAGGCTGTGGCAGGCACCCCAATCCTGCAGCAGGCCATCGCCAGTGCTCCGGCGGCGAGCCGGGCCCTTGGCTGATCCCAACCAGCCCCAGAAGAGCCCGGTCGTTGCCGATCTGGTGGAGGTCTGCAAGATCTATGGCGCCGGTGATACCGAGGTGCGGGCCCTCAATGGCCTCACCCTGAAGGTGCTGCGCGGCGATTACCTGGCCGTGATGGGAGCCTCAGGCTCAGGCAAAAGCACGGCCATGAACATCCTCGGCTGCCTGGATCGGCCCACCAGCGGCAGCTACCGGCTCAACGGCACCCCGATCGAGCATCTCAACGACGACCAACTCGCCGATCTGCGTAACCGGGAACTGGGATTTGTCTTCCAGCAGTTCCACCTGCTGCCCCAGCTGAGTGCCATCGACAACGTGACCCTGCCGATGATCTACGCCGGCGTGCCTGCGGACGAGCGGCGTGATCGCGCCGCCCAGGCCCTCCAACGGGTGGGCCTGGGCCAGCGCCTGGAGAACAAACCCAACCAACTCTCTGGCGGTCAGCAACAGCGGGTGGCCGTGGCGCGGGCCATCATCAACAATCCGGCCCTGTTGCTGGCCGATGAACCCACCGGAGCCCTCGATTCACGCACCACCGCCGAGGTGCTCGATCTGTTTGAGGACCTCCACCAGGGCGGCATGACGGTGGTGATGGTGACCCATGAAGACGATGTGGCGGCCCGGGCCCAACAGACCGTGCTGTTTCGCGATGGCGCCATCGCCCACTGACTTCAGCCCTTGGCGGCTTTGACCGGTCGCTCCAAGGCCTGCACCAACTGCCCCATCAACAGGGCGATGGCATCGGTTCCTGAACCGGCCCGACCGGGATCGAGATCGCCTGGATCGACAGCAACCCAGCCCCCATCGCCCGGCAGTCGCAGCTCGAAATGCAAGTGGGGGCCCGTACTCAGGCCCGTGCTGCCCACCCGGCCAATCACCTCGCCCTGCCGCACCCGCTCCCCAGGTTTCACATAGAGCTCGCTGAGGTGGCCGTAGAGGGTGTGGCGCAGGGGGCTGGTGTGTTCGATTTCGATCGCCAGCCCGTAGCCCCCCGCCAGGCCACTGCTCACCACCCGGCCGGCAAGAGCTGCCACCACCGGGGTGCCCTCGGGGGCAGCCAAATCCCGCCCCGAGTGCATCAGCCAATTGCCAAGCAGGGGATGGAGCCGCCAACCGAAGCCACTGGTGGTGACCGCCGAGCCGATCAAGGGAAACAGCGGGCGCCGGTTGCCATTGCCCAGGATCGGCGCTGGCCTGGGGGTGACACCAAACACATCGGCGAGGCGGAACGTGCCTCCCGAACCCGAAAGCAGGGCTGAGACGGGCACCGTGAGGGGGGCCAGGGGCCGACCATCGGCGCCGATCCGCTCGATGCCATCGGAGCCCATGCCTGGCTGGCCGTTGCGGGTGCCCCAGCGCAACACCAGGCCGGTGCGGCACTCCTGATCGGAGAGGGCACCGCTTTTGCAGGCCTGCTGATGGGCCGGCACGTTGAAGGGGGGCATGCCGGTGCCGGATCGAATCCGCGCCCGCTCGGCCGGGG
>JBEDHM010000284.1:0-3444 GCA_041174105.1 Cyanobacteriota bacterium
TGCCCAATGGGGCACCCCTGCCCTTGCCGCCTGAACCCGGCACCGCCACCGCCCGCGATGGCGATGGAGCCGCAGCCCCTGGACCCACGATGGGAGCGCCCACGGCTGGGGCGCCCCAGCCACCCGAATTGCCGCCACCGATGTCCGGCGGAAGCACTGGGTCCCCCTAGGGCAGGGTTTCACCCCCTAGAGCACGGCTGCCAGTGCCCGCACCACATCGCCGCGGGTGAGCACCCCCACGGGCTGCCGTTGTTCATTGAGCACATACAGCCGTTGGGTGCTGCGCTCGTGCAGCAATTTGGCGGCCTCGGGCAGGGGCAAATCGGCGTGGCAGCTGTGGGGGCTGGCGCTCATCAGATCGCCCACGGTGTTACCCAACACCTGGTGCACCTGCTTGTCCCACTGGAGCGGGTTGCGCAGATAGATCACCGCATCGAGCAGCATCACGTAGGGACCCGCATCGAAGCCGCTTTCGCGCACCATCAGATCCTGCTCGGTGAGTTCACCAACCAGGGCGCCGTGGTTATCCACCACCGGCAGGCCGCTGATGTGGTGGTCGCTCATCAGCTGAACGGCTTGCTGCAAGGGGCTCTCCGCCGTGACCGAGAACACGGGGGCTGACATCACTGCGGAGACCGGCTGTTGCACCACGGGCCAAATTGTTCAACTGCCGTCATTCTGGGCCCGAGCCAACGCCAACGAATGGGGCCCAACCGCCTGCGCCAACTTGCCAATGGCCTCACCGTGGGCCGAGCCCTGGTGGGCCTGCCGATGCTGCTGGCCCTGGCCAGTGGCCATCCCGCCCTTGGCTGGTGGCTATTGGCCCTGGGGGGGGTGAGTGACGCCGCCGATGGCTGGCTCGCCCGCAAGGCCGGTGGTGGCTCGGTCTGGGGAGCTCGGCTCGATCCCCTCACCGACAAGATGTTGATCACTGCCCCCCTGCTTTGGCTGGGCGCCAATGGGGAACTGCCCCTGTGGGCGATATGGCTGCTGCTGGCGCGGGAACTGTTCATCTCTGGCTGGCGCGCCAACCAGGGCAGTGGCGGGCCTGCCTCCTGGGGAGGCAAAGCCAAAACGATCCTGCAGTTCCTTGCCCTGCTGCTGTTGCTCTGGCCAGCCAGCTGGGGCCTGGGCCTGGGGCTGTCGCCTGCCCTATCGCTCTGGCTGGGTAACGCGGGCTGGTGGCTGTTCTGGCCCTCCCTGGCGCTCGCCCTCAGCTCAGCCTTGGGCTACCTGCGCCAAGACGCCAAGGGCAGCTGAGCCCGTCACCCCAGCAATGCCGCATCCGCACTGAAATCGGGGCTGGTGGGCATGCGCTTGGCGTAGTCGTTCGCGAAGCTATCGGCGAGGGTGGCATCCAGATCAAAGGCCGGTTCCCAGGCCAGTTCACGCCGTACCCGGGTGATATCGGTGAGGAAATGGGCCAGGCGTAATGGGAAGGCCTTGCGGGCCTTCTTATCAAGGGCATCGGCATCGAAGCGGCGAATCTCCACCGCGGCCGGATCCTTGCCGGCGGCCCGGGCGGCGGCATGCACCAGGCCGCGGAAGGTGATGCCCTGGGCCCCACTGCAGTTGTAGATGCGGTTGGCAGCGGCATCCACCTCGATGCAGCGGGCCATGGCCGAGGCCAGATCGCTCACGTGGCCCAGCTGGGTGATCGTGCTGCCGTCGCCGGGCAGTGGCACGGGACGACCATGCACGATGCGATCAAAAAACCAGCTCTCGACAGGGTTGTAATTACCTGGTCCCACGATGTAGGTGGGCCGGAAACTGGTGAAGGGGATGCCCTGGCTGCGGAGCCAGGCTTCCGTGTCCGCCTTTCCGGCGTGGCGGCTGGCCGGGTCGGTGGGGCTGTCCTCATCGAGGGGCCAGAGCTCGCTGTCGGCGTAGACGCCCGCCGAGCTCACATACACAAAGCGATGGCTGGGGGCACCGGTGCGCTCGATCACCCCGCGGGAATCATCGAGCGTGCGGCCCGAGCTATCGACAATCACATCGAAACGGCGGCCCGCGAGCTGCTGCAGACCTTCTGGCGTGCTGCGGTCGCCGATCAGGTGTTCCACACCAGCGGGCGCCGGCTTGTTGCCGCGGGTGAACAGGGTGAGGTGATGGCCTGAGGCCAGCAGCAACTCCACCAAGGGTTTGCCCACAAAGCGGGTGCCACCCATCACCAGGATGTTCATGCTGCTGCCGAACCGGCCGCGAAACTGGGGGCCATTCAAGACGCAGCGGGGTCCCATGCGGCTGAGCAGCCATTGGACCGCCCAGGGCGCGGCCCTGGCCCAGACGGGGGGCTATCGCCACTTCGCCCTGCTGGGTCAGCGGGGCAAGGGGGCAGAACGGGCCGTGGAGCTCCAGGCGGTGCTCGCGCGGGGATGGCGCCTGGTGGTGCCGCTGAAAGAGCTGCGCCGGCGGGAGCTCTGGCAGCCTGGCTGGCAGCCATTGCCACCTTTGCCGCCCATGCAGGTGATCCCCGCCATTGATCTGCTCGACGGCCATTGCGTGCGCTTGCACCAGGGCGATTACGACCAGGTGACCCGCTTTAGCGACGATCCCGTGGCCCAGGCCCTGGCCTGGCAACAGCAGGGCGCCCAGCGCTTGCATCTGGTGGACCTCGACGGCGCTAAAAGCGGCAAACCGGTGAACGATGCCGCCGTCAAGGCGATCACCTCAGCCCTCTCGATTCCGGTGCAACTGGGTGGCGGAGTGCGCACAGCCGAGCGGGCCGCCGAGTTGCTGGCCTGCGGGCTGGATCGGGTGATCCTGGGCACGGTGGCCCTGGAACAACCCGACCTGGTCGACAAGCTGGCGGCCGCCTATCCCGGCCGGATCGTGGTGGGCATCGATGCCAAAAACGGCAAGGTGGCCACCCGCGGTTGGATCGAGGAAAGCAGCACCGAAGCCACCGACCTGGCGCGGCGCTTCAGCCAAAGCGGGATTGCCGCGATCATCAGCACCGATATCGCCACCGATGGCACCTTGGCCGGGCCCAACCTCGAAGCGCTGCGCTCCATGGCCGATGCCAGCAGCGTGCCCGTGATTGCCTCCGGAGGCATTGGCAACCTGGAGCATCTGCTCTCCTTACTGGCGCTGGCGCCCCTGGGGGTGAGCGGTGTGATCGTGGGCCGAGCGCTCTACGACGGGCGGGTGGACCTGGCGGAGGCGCTCCAGGCCATCGGCGATGGGCGGCTCCAGGATCCGATCCCATCGCAGCTGGCCTAGGTCAGCAAGAGCTCGGGCACCGGCCCTAAAGCGAAGTGGTTGCGGGTTGCCCTATAACTACAAGTAGGCCCTTGCAGGTGTGTGACGTGGGCGTCACCCCCCTCTCCACCCGATCCCAACCCGCTGACGCGCCACCTGCCAAGCGCGCTGCCAACGTGGACGATGTGTACCGCCAGTGCCGGGAGCTGGGGATGCGCCTGAGCCGCCAACGGCGGATGGTGC
>JBEDHM010000285.1:0-4196 GCA_041174105.1 Cyanobacteriota bacterium
GCGGTCACCTTGCCCCAGGCGGGCAACTTGGGGGGTGGGGGATTTTTGGTGGCCTGGCTGCCCGGCCAATCCCCCGCTAAGTCGCGCGGATGCCTCAGCGATCCCAGCCACCTGGCCAGGGGCGGTGAGGATCCGGAGATCGCCTTGGGGCGGGGCCATGCGATTGCCGTCAATTTCCGTGAAACGGCTCCCCTGGCAGCCACGGCCGGGATGTTTCTCACGCCGGATGGTCGGGTGGATCGCCAACGGGCGACCCGCAGTCTGTTGAGTTCGGCGGTGCCCGGATCGCCGGCGGGGTTGGTGTTGAGCCAGCGTTGCTATGGGCGGCTGCCGCTCCAGCAGGTGATGGCCCCCGCCATTCGCTTGGCGGAGCAGGGGTTTCCAGTGGGCCGGGAACTCAGCGACTCCCTTCAGCAGGCCTCGGGATTGCTTCAGGCCGATCCGCTATCGAGCCGGTTGTATTTCAAACCACCGGCCAGGGCTGGGCAGACGCCCCAGCCCTATCAGCCAGGCGACATCTTGCGTCAGCCACTGCTGGCGGCCAGCCTGCGCCGCATTGCCGAGCAGGGGGAGCGGGGTTTCTACCAGGGGGCCACGGCGGATGCGTTGGTGCGGTTGATGCAGCAACGGGGCGGTTTGATTCGCCATGCCGATCTCAACGGCTACCGGGCACAACTGGTGCGACCGCTCCAGAGCAGTTTTCACGGTTATCCCGTGCTGACCATGCCTCCCCCCAGTGGTGGCGGGGCCACCCTGCTGCTGCTGCTTCACCTGCTTGAGCCGATCGATCTGGCGGCTTCGGGCTTGAACAGTGCCAGCACCATTCACCTGATGGTGGAAGCGATGAACCTGGCTTACCGCGATCGCAACCGTTGGCTTGGTGACCCTGACCAGGTCGCCATTCCCCTGGGGGCCCTACTCAGCAAGGGCTATGCCAGCCAGTTGCGTCAGTTCATTGCCCATCTGGAGGCACCCCTGCGGGGCAGGCATCGGCCATCAGCCCAACTGGAGGCCTTGCCTTCGGTGCTGGGGGAGGGCACCAACACCACCCACGTGTCGGTGGCGGATCGGCAAGGGGGCATGGTGGCCACCACGATCACCCTCAACTTTGCCTATGGCAACGGCGTGAGCGTGCCGGGGGCAGGCTTTTTGCTCAACAACGAAATGGACGATTTCGCTGCCCAGCCAGGCTCGCCCAATGCCTATGGGCTGGTGCAGGGCTCCGCCAACGCCATTGCCCCTGGCCGTCGGCCCCTCAGTTCGATGAGTCCCACCCTGGTGTTTCGCGCCGATGGCAGGCCCTGGTTAGCCACCGGCAGTCCGGGGGGGAGTCGGATCATCACCACGGTGTTGCAGGTGCTGCTCAACCGGATCGTGCATGGCCTCAACCTGGCCTCTGCGGTGGCCGCTCCAAGGATTCATAGCCAACTGTGGCCGGATCAGATCGGCATGGAGGAAGGCCTCAGTGCCGACACGATTCGGTTGCTGCAGGCTTTGGGCCATCAGCTGGTCGCCGTGCCGGCGATGGGATCCGCCAACAGCGTGGAAGTGGTGTCCCCCGAATCGCGATCTGCCGTTCGAAACTCCAATCCCCCAAGGGCAGGGAGCCTGGGGGTTGCGGATCCTCGCCGCCGCGATGCGGCGGCGGTTGCGGAAGTGAACCCTGCTGGGATCTAGCTGGCTTCTGCCTTGGGGGCCGTGAGCATGTTGATCGCCGAGAACGCCAGGCCGATGCCAAACAGCATGCCGATGGCCCAGATGCTGTCGCTTGGCCATTCCGCGATCAACATCACCCCGAGGATGGCCGTAATCACGCCGTCGAACAGCACCAGGGTGCGCGCGGCACCCTGACCGGTAGCGGCTGCGGCCAGCTCCATCACCCCTTCAAAGGCCAGCAGGAAGCCCACAAACAGGGTCAGGCTCACTTCGCTGTCGATCGGGAAAGCCAGCACCCAGATGCCGCCACCGAGATAGAGAAGGCCGGAGAGCAGACGAAAAATTTTGCTTTTGGCATCGGGCTCACCGCTGAGACGCAGCACCTGGGAGATTCCAGCCACCACAGCCACCGCTCCGATGGCAATGGTGAGCAAGGTGGCGGACACAAACGGCAGCACAAGCGATAGGCCAGCTCCAGCAAAGAGCAGGGCCGCCGTGAGCCAGCGCAAAGCAGGGGATTGGGGGGCAGACACCGACGATCAGCAAAGCGTGCACACCTTATAAGCACCATTGGGCCGTATCAGCACCATTGGGTCGCAAAGGCTGATTTGGGTCACGACCCGACGGGCGAGTGGGGTGGCGCAGCGTCGCTCTGGCCCCAGCCCTTAACCCCTGTGGGCAAATCCGCACATCCGAGATTGATGTGTGGCAAAGCATCACAGCCTCAAGCGGACTCGTGGCAGGCTTGCCAGCGTTGATGGGCCTCTAGGCATTCTTGCGATGCTTGAGCTGCTGCCGCCGCTCAATGACCACAACCTCCCTTGGATGGATACCCTCCATCCGATTGTGGTGCACTTTGTGATTGCCATGGGGCTGATCACGTTTGTCTTCGATTTGATTGGCAGTGTTGCCAAAAAGCCTGCCCTGTTTGAAGTGAGTTTTTGGAATCTGCTGTTTGCAACAGCAGCGATTTTCGTGGCGATTCTTTTTGGCCAGGTGGAAGCTGGCCTTGCCGATCCCTATGGGGCCTCGAGCGACATCCTCAATTGGCACAGCACCATTGGTTGGTCGCTGGCGGGAATTCTCTCGTTGCTATCGGCCTGGCGTTATGTGATTCGCAAGAACGATCCCAAGCAATTGCCCTTGGCATTCCTTGGGGCAGGTGGTGTGCTCACGGTTTTGATCCTTGTGCAGGTGACCCTGGGTAATCAGCTGATTTGGGTCTACGGCCTGCACACCGTCAAGGTGGTCGAAGCGATGCGGGCGGGGTTGGTGTGATGGTGCATTTCATTCCCAGCGATTCGCCGATTGATCAACTGGCTCCGGCCCTGGGGCCCAATGGTTTGCCCTACAGCTTGCCGATCCACCCCAACCTGGTGCATCTCACCATTGGGTTGTTCGTGATCGCGATCACGTTTGATATTGCTGGAGCCCTCTACCCGGTCGAGAAGCGGGTGTTTCGCTTCCTCGATCTCCCCGTGACCCGCCAGGGTTTTCACGATGTGGGTTGGTACAACCTGCTGGCCTGTGCGATCGCCAGTTTTTTCACGGTCGGCGCCGGATTTTTTGAAATGTTGCTGGCCGTTCCGCTGCCTGGGGTGACCAGTTCGATTGGTCTGAAGAGCATGGAAACCATGCTTTGGCACGGGGTTGGCGGCGTGTTGATTCTCTTGGTGATCGTCGCCATGACCGTCTGGCGCGGTTATCAGCGATTCCGCTGGCGTAAGGACATGGGGCGCCAGGTGCAATGGCTCTATCTCCTGGTGGGCGTGGCAATGTTTTTGGTAATTGGCTTGCATGGCACCCTCGGCGCTGAATTGGCTGCTGAATTCGGGGTGCACATCACGGCCGATCAGCTTCTGGCTGCTGGGGCTGACCTCAAGGAGGCCCTGCCATGAGCCAGTCTTCCCCTGCCCCCTTCAAGCCAGCGGCCGCCGTGGGATTGGCCCTTGCCGTGGCTGGGTTGGCCTTGATCAGCTGGTGGATGGGCCAGCAGGCCTATCACTGGCTGCCGGTCCAGGCTTCCACCGCCGCCCCCCTGGTGGATGGGCTGTTCAGTTTTGAGACCGCCATTGGTACGTTTGTCTTTGGCGGAGTGACGGCCGTGATGCTGTGGGTGATGGTGATGCATCGCGCCGAAAAGTATGACGAGACAGATGCCGTGCCGATTGAGGGCAACACCAAGTTGGAGGTGATCTGGACGGTGATCCCGCTGGTTTTGGTGATGGCGATTGCGGTCTATGCGATGCGGGTCAATACCACCCTTGGCGTGCTGGGTCCGATGGAGCACATCCATATGGCGATGCCCAACGAAGAGCAAGGGGGCTATCCCGGTGATCGCCTGCCGGCTGAACAGATCGAGGTGGTTGCTCGCCAGTGGTCATGGGAATTCCGTTATCCCAATGCCAACGTTTCCTCCACCGAATTGCATGTTCCTGTGGATCAGCCGATTACCTTCCGCCTCGTGTCGGAGGATGTGATTCATGGCTTCTTCATCCCCGCCTTCCGTCTCAAGCAAGATGTGATTCCAGGCCGGGCGA